>JAZUHG010000029.1:0-37001 GCA_045641605.1 Phoenicibacter sp.
ACTGCGGCTGCGATCAATGAGACTATTAATTTATTTGAAAAACTACATTTATTTACCATGTCTCCTCCAAACTAATAAAGCTTCTTTTGCTGACCTAGTCTTTGCCCCCACACTCGCGCATTGGAACATTCGGATTATTCCTTACTGTCCTCTCGCCCTGGCCAAGCCTTAAAAGCGATGCGACTTACAACCTAGAACGCGCCATGATAAGCTTTCGCCTTACGTGGGTCCCTTCGGCCGCGTCTGCCATGGACTTGAAGAAAATTCTTCGCAACTACAGCCAAAAGAAGCGAAGCCTATTTTATCAAAATAATTGCACGAAAAACCCCATATTTTGCTATAGTACGTACTTGCGCATTTGACGCATTTAAAGCTTAGGAGGAAAAATGGCAAATATTAAAAGTCAAAAAAAGCGTATTAAAACAAACGAGAAGGCACACCTTCGCAACGTTGCAATTAAGACTGAACTTAAAAGTGCAACACGCAAGGTCAAGGATGCCGTGGCTGATAAAAAAGCAGCTGACGCACTTAAATTCGCACTTGAAGCATGCAAGCTTCTCGACCGCGCATGTGCAAAAGGCGTTATTCACAAAAATCAATGTGCTAACAGAAAGAGCGGTATTATGGCCCTCGCCAACTCTGTCGTAACTGACAAAGAACGCAAGGAATACAAGCCAGCTCCAAAGAAGGCCCCAGAAAAGAAGGGCGGCACAAAGAAGGCTAAAGCCAAGGAAGAACGCAAGGCTGCAATGAAGAAAGAGTCCGAAGAGAAGGCTAAACGCCGTGAAAAGACTCTAAAGCTCGAAGAGGCTGCTCACAAGCGTAAGCCTAAAGAAGAGCCAGCTCCAGAGGGCGAAGCTCCAGCCGATGCTCCAGCAGCAGACGCTCCTGCAGACGCACCAGCTCCCGAAGCTGCTCCTGCCGACACTCCAGCCGAAGCTCCTGCACCAGAAGCTCCTGCACCAGATGCTCCAGCACCTGCCGAAGGCGAAGCTGCCCCAGCTCCAGCAGACGACAAACCTGCAGAAGAAAAACCAGCTGAAGAACCTAAGAAGGAAGAAGCTCCTAAAGAAGAAAAGAAAGAAGAAGCTAAACCTGAAGAAAAACCTGCAGATGATAAACCAGCTGAAGAGCCAAAAGAAGAAAAGAAAGAAGAAGCTAAACCTGAAGAAAAACCTGCAGAAGAAAAACCATCTGAAGAGCCTAAAGAAGAAAAGAAAGAAGAACCTAAGGAAGAAGCAAAATAAGCTTCCTTTCAATACCTACAAAAAAAGCGGCCCCCAAAGCCGCTTTTTTTTATACTCTCTTTAGAATAAATTCAAATTATGTTAATAAACGTGGCGCAAAACGTGTTAAATGAGTGGAATCTCAATATATACACGCAAAAAATGGCTTAAATAGCATTCAGTGAGTGTATTTTTAAAGAAATTTATCCCTAATTGGCACAAATCGTTGTATGTGAGTGAGTTTTATTAAAAAAATCACTCACTAAGTGGAAAATGAGCCAAATCATCTTTAGAAAATTGAAAAATACACTCACGCAAGGCAATTTGAGCCAAATCATCTTAAAAAAATTGAAAGATACACTCACGCAAGGCAATTTGAGCCAAGTCTAACGAAAACTGGTTTGATATTGTGAGAGAAGTGGTTGGGGTGATGGCGGAGTGATTGTAGGATTGTGTTAAGTGTTTGGTTGAGATGGTTGGGGTGATGGCGGAGTGATTGTAGGGTTGTGTTAAGTGTTTGGTTGGTGCAAGCCTACCAGGGGTCGGAGGATGTGGTGGAGATGTCGACAAACTCGTAGTTGGAGGCCTCTTCGGCGATCTTTTGCGCCATCTTTTGGGAAGCGCTGGCGTTCTTCTTGGCCTGGGCAGCTTGACTCTTGGCTTTTGCTGCGGCTTTGGCGGCGGCTTCGGCCTTCAGGATTTGCTCAACCTTAGTAAGTTTACCATCAAGAATCGCGCGGTAAAGGACGGTGTACTTGCGGCCAGACTCGTTCCAGCTGAAATCCTCCTCCATACCGCGTCGCTGCATGCGTGACCAGTTCTTTTGATCATTATTCCAAACACCGAAGACGCGGTCCAACGCCGCTTTAAACTCTTTTAGGTTGTAGTTTTTAAAAACAAATCCGTTTGAGATCAAGCTTTTTGGCTTGTAATCGTGAACGGTGTCACGCAAGCCACCGGTGCTTCGGACCACAGGAAGCGTGCCGTAATGCATCGCCATCATTTGCGCAATCCCGCAAGGCTCAAACTTCGAAGGCATAAGTAGCACGTCCGCACCTGCATAAACGTTGTGCGGAAGCGTTGGATCAAATTGAAGATGCATACCAACCTTGCCTTTATATTTCTTTTTGTATTCGCGAATCTTTTTCTTGTAAGCCTCATCACCATCGCCGAGGAAAAGAATCTGCCCGCCGTTGTTGATAATCTTAGGCACGGACTTAATGATGAGGTCAATCCCCTTTTGCTCGTAAAAACGACAAGCCACACAAAAAAGACAGGCGTAAGGTTCCACGTCAAGCTTAAATTTCTTTTGCAGGTCAATCTTGTTACCAAGGCGGCGGTCCATAAGATCCTTGTTGAAATGCACGCGAATATTCGTGTCTCAAGCGGGGTTAAAGTCAACATAATCGATGCCGTTTAAAATCCCAAGCGTGACATTCTTCTTCGCACGAAGAACATTTTCAAGCCCAACACCGTACTCGCCCGTCATGATTTCCTTAGCGTAAGATGGGCTTGGTGTGGTCACACAATCGCTGGCAACAATGCCGCACTTCATCAAATTGACCTTGCCCTTATGCATCACCGAAGCCACAGCCTTCTTGCTTTTAAGCTCCAGGATGTTTTTGACTTGCGCGTATTTGTACTTGCCTTGATATTGCAAGTTGTGAATGGTAAAAACGGTTTTTATCTTGAGTTCGCCCAGCTTATCCTTATAATCCTCGCGAAGGTAGAGGTTGGCCAGTGCAGTGTGCCAATCGTTGCAATGCAAAATTTGCGGCTTGAAACCCTTCATGTGAGGGATGCTCTCGAGAATCGCACGCGTAAAAAAGACGAAGCGCTCAAGGTCATCCTTCTCGCCGTAAACATTTTTGCGATTGAAGTACTCGGCACTTTTAATAAAGTAGTAAGTAACGCCGCGCGTTTTAATATAGTAAAGTCCGAAGTCGTGGTTGCCACCCGCACTATAAACGCTGTAGTCACCCACATGCTTCATGAGGAGCTGATACTGCTTTGCAATGCTGCTCAAGTAAGGCACCACAACGCGAATATCGCACTTCGGCCCAACAATATGCCCAGGTAAAGTACCTGCTACATCGCCAAGCCCGCCCATCTTAATATAGGGCGAAGCCTCAAAGGAGGCATATAAAACTTTCATCTTTGTATTTGACTTCTTCGTAGCCATATTAATATTGTAAAACACCTGCCTTCAAAAGACAATCACGAACTTCCTTCACAACATTACTCAAAGACTTGCCATTGGTATTAACCGCTGCATCGGAATATTGATCATAAATTTCATTACGACGAGCGATTAGGTTTTCGGCGTTTTCGACATCCTTAAACATTGGACGAGTCGAGAAATCTTCAATGCGACGTGCCGAAGTCTTGGCATCAACCTTCAATCAAATACAATAACAATTTTTAAGTACGCCACGCGATACAGCGCTCTCGATAATGCCGCCACCAGTTGCAATGATGCACTTTTCGTGCTCGATTAAATCAGATAAGACCTTGGCTTCGATGCGTCTGAATTCTTCCTCGCCACGGTTGTTAATAATTTCAGAGACAGTTTGCTTGGTGCTTTGAACTACAAGATCATCGGTATCCACAGCCTTAATGCCGGTATGCTCGGCCAGCAGCTTCGCCACACTAGTCTTGCCCGCACCCATAAAACCAATCAACGCAATGGGCTTTTGAATAAAATACCTCTGACCACCAAACATTAGCTTAACCTCTCCTTAACTCTAGTTTTGTAAGCCTGGACAGCAGGCATAATATCACACATTGCGTCGTGGCCAAACTTATCAAGGTATGCATTGGCCAAACAAAGCGCAAGTTCGCTCTCGCAAATTACGGCAACACTTGGAACCACGCAAACATCGCTTCGGCGGTCGCTTTGCCAAGAAATTTCTGCGCCATTTTCAAGGTCGACAGTTTGATGCTGCTTGTGAAGCGTCGGCACAGGACGCACCATCGCACCAACAATAAGCGGCATCCCATTGGTCATGCCACCTTCCAAGCCACCAGAAAAATTGCTCTCGCGCACAATGGCACCTTCGCCCTTATGCATAAAGTCGCTAACGTCCGATCCAAAATTTTGACTCATAAAGCCAGCACTTCCAATGCTAACTTCCTTCACAGAAGGCACCGAAGCCACAGCTCCAGCTATCTTTGAATCCAACCTGCTGTCGCCTTGAGAATATCCACCCAAACCTGGGATTAAGCCAACAGCTACAAGCTTAACGCCACCACCAAGTGTGTCTCCCGCTTTTTCGGCACGGTCGATCAACTTTAACATGGCGGCACTAGCCTTTGGATCTGGACAACTAACCTCGCTCATCGCGATGGCACTCATCTCTGGCAAGTTCATATTTGTTGGGTCATCTTTCATGGTAACGTTTCCAATTTGGTCAACATAGCCATAAACTTCAACACCAAATTCTGCCAACATATTTTTTGCGATGACTCCAGCAACCAAGCGCGCAGCAGTCTCACGAGCACTTGCACGCTCGGAAACATGTTGGGCGTCTACAAAATTATGCTTTAAAACACCTGGAAGGTCCGCATGTCCAGGACGCATTACATAGTGATTAACTTCCGCATCGCTAAAAGAATTTTCTATCTCGACACAAACTGGATTGCCAGTTGTTTTGGATGCGGATACGCCAGATACAATTTTGGCAAGGTTGCTTTCTTCGGCTTGGCGCGAAGAGCGGCCGGGGCCTTTGCTTCGGCGTTTTAATTCAAAATTGATTTCTTTTTCAGAGAGGCCAATGCCGCTAGGAACACCTTCGACAATCACTACAAGTTTTTCACCGTGGCTCTCGCCTGCTGTTAAATAGCGCATAGGACCTCGTTATTCCTTGTCTTTGCCAGCATTGTTTACAAGGCAAACAATAAAATAAGCGATAAAACAAACAAAGGCGGCTTTTCCAGCGCTACTAATTGCCCTTAAAAATATGTTTTTGTTTTTGCTTTTCACTTATTTCCCCTTAGGCCTTTCTGGCTCAAAATTTCTCAAAAACAGTTTTTCAACTTTGCGCAATGCCAATGTATGAATCAAGTCTTTTTCAACAAGCGGCTTGACCAAAATACATTTAAGACCAAGCACATGCGACCCAAAAACATCGGTCATTAGCTGGTCTCCTATCATAATACTATTTTTCTTATTTGCCCCAATTTTCTTCATCGCACGGCTAAATGCCATCGGCAGTGGCTTGAGCGATTTAACAACAATTGGCAAGTCCAACTCTTCGGCAAGGCTCACAACGTTTTGGTGCCAATCATTTGATATGAGGCAAAAATTAATGCCGGCATGTCTGGCGTCTTCGAGCCACTGGCCCACGTCAATAGGTACGATGGACTTGTCACGAGTCAAAATTGTATTGTCGACATCCAGCAAGACATTCTTATAGCCCGCCTTGAGCAAATCTTTTTGGATATCAATATCGCTAATGCGACGAAGGTATCTGTCAGGCCGTGTGAAACTCACCTAGACTAGCCCCAAATCGATAATTGCTTGTTGATGCTCATCGAAGGTCTCGCTAAACCTGTATTCGAGCTCGCCTTTTTCGTTTGTCTTAAAAACGAAGAAGAGGTAGTTTGTTTGCTCTGGCCAACAAACCGCACGAAGCGCATCAATTCCTGGCGAACAAATTGCCGTTGGTGGCAAGCCATAATTTGTGTATGTACTATATGGGCTATTTGAATGGATCTCTTCAGGTGTTGGGTCATGACCAACTTCGTAAGCAGTTGTGGCATCGGAATTTACATGCATGCCACCGTTGATTCTGTTGTAAAAAACACTTGCAACTTTGCCATGCATGCCTTCTGCAGATTCTTTCTCGACAATCGAAGCCAAGGTAACCGCTTCCCACATGGTCAAATTGCAAGATTTTGGGTAGTCCCAATTAAGGTCTTTTGTCTCTTCGCGGAAAGAGTCAAGCATCTTGCGGACTATGTCTTCGGCGCTATCTTTTGAGCTAACAGCATATGTTTTTGGGAACAAAAAGCCTTCCAGCGAACTTGTCCCAAGCTCGCTAAGAAAGTCATAATCGTTGGCGTATTTACTGGCATCACTTGCTGCGTTTATGAAATCTTGCGAGGAAACGCGGCCTTTGGTGGTTGCATCCACGGCTTCGGCAATCTTGGATAGGCGCATTCCCTCGTGAACGACAACCTTAGGAGACGTTTCATCAGGCCCGTCGCATAAAATTTGAACATAATCGCGAACGCTTTTACCGCCCTCAAAGATATAAGTTCCTGCCTTTAGCGATGAGTCAGCGCCCATCTCTGTTACTGTCAAGCGGAAGACAAAGGTGTTGTCCACAACCCCAGCCTTCGCCATTTTGTCGGCGATAACCCATGAAGACGAGCCTTCGTCGATTGTAACTTCGACGCTTTGACCCTCTGGCAAAGTCCGCGCGCAAGCAGTGCAATAAAGACTCGTGCCTAAACACAGCACCAAAACAATGCCAACAGCAATAACTAAAATTTTCATGTAGGGCTTTTTCTTTTTTGTATTAATTCCGTGTGTCGGATATGTATTATTTTCATTTATCATGTCAAATAATTTTATCATAATTTAGTACGAGTTTAATTTTCTTTACTAAAGATTCACTGCGCTTTCATTGTTTGTTTATCGTTTGTGAGTACAATTCAAGCCATGTTGCAAGCGATCAAAATAAACACGCTTAAGCTGGCTGCCGAAGAGACTCTATGGCCGACGCGTTGCGTTATTTGTGACACACCGGGTTTTTTATTATGCCCTAAATGCGCAAAGACATTAAGCTACATTGACCATTCGAAGACTTGTCAAAAATGCGGCGAGCCCTTCGGCAGGCTTCAATGCGCAACTTGCATGAGTAAGCCTCCCTTCGATGGATGTGTCAGCGCAACTTTGCTGGATAAAAATAGTGGCGCAATAGTAACTCTGTTTAAAGATGCCGGAGAAATTCGTCTTGCAAAAGTTATGGCTTACTTCATAGCGAAGGCGCTTAAGCCCAACTGGTATAAAGGCTCTTGTCTTGTAACATTTATACCAGCAAGCAAGGAGGCCTTCAATAAAAGAGGTTTTGATCATAGCGAAATTCTTGCAAACGAAGTCTCCAAACAAATTGGTCAACGTTGTGTAAAGCTTTTCAAACGGCCCAATTCAAAAGATCAACGTAATTTAGGACGTAAAGGAAGATTTGCAAATATTGGTCAAAAATACAAAATTTTAGAAAGTAAAAAAGACTTCATAAGCAGGTTAGACTTACCCGTTCTTATCATAGATGATGTTTTTACGACAGGCTCAACAATATATAGTGCGTCTAGGGAGCTTCGGAGCTTGGGCATAAATCCCATATATGGTGGAGTTTTTTCAAGAACATTCTAAATTTCTCTTGTTCTAAATTTCCCTTGACTTCACAAAATTTTTCAATATAATTACGCAATGTGCTATGCAAAAAGCCAATAGTGAAAGTAATTAAGGGGCATTAGCTCAGCTGGGAGAGCGCATGGCTGGCAGCCATGAGGTCAGGGGTTCGATCCCCCTATGCTCCACCAAATGGAGGTAACATGTTAAGTTGAAGTAATTTAATCGGTAATGTTGCTAAAGAAGGTCTTAACTACGCATCTGACGTTTTAAAGTCTTACATCCCAAAAGCCCAATCTGCGAAAGATAGCCTTGCAGACAAGCTAGCTGAACTTGCCGAAGACGCTGCTCCTCGTGCAAGCAAGACAAAAAACAACGTTTCAAAATACGTTATGGACAAATACGCAGAAGCTGTAAGCCTTAGCAAAAAAGCCGAAGAAGAGAAAAAGGCAAATCGTGCAAAAGCAATTCGCAACACTATTATTGCAACAACTTTAGGCTTTACTGCCGGCGCAGCTACAGGCTATGTTTTGGTAAAGAAATCTCAAATCAAAGAAAGCGACTATGTATTTACCGATGACACAGTTGCCGAAAGCCTTCCAAATCAAGCAGCTCAAGTAGAGACTTTCCAACAGCCTCAAGCGCCAGCTGACAACAAACAAAAGACATACCAAGACTTCAACGACACATATCAAATATCAATGGATGGAACTACTTTAATTAGAAAGTAATTATTTTAATAGCGAAGCCGCGGCATTAAAGATTGACTTGTAGTCGATATGAGCTGCGGCTTTTAGTTTGTCTACTTCCCCATGCGGGATAAACTTATCTTCAATACCCAAGGATTTAAACTGGACAGTTTGGCACAAATCCATTTCCATCAAAGCGTTTAAAACACTTTGTCCGGCGCCACCCTCAAGGACCCCGTCTTCGACGGTAATGATTTTATGAGTGTTAAGCGCGGCATCGGCAATGGCTTGTTTGTCCAAAGGCTTAACGAAGCGCATGTCCACAACGCTCGCAGAAATACCTCTGTCCTTGAGCATTCTATGTGCCTCAAGCGCATCTTTTACACATGAGCCAAAAGCCAAAATGCTAATATCATTACCTTTCTTTATTGTACGGCTAGCGCCAATCTTAAACTTCTTAACATCATCCTTAATCAAAGTTTTAAGAACGCGACCTGTATCGCTGATATCTGCGGCATCGCCTTTTGGATACCTAATCGCAAACGGCCCCGGCGTCAATTGCGCAGTTTTTAGCGCACGCTTTAGCTCAAAGGCACAAGATGGAGCAATAACCGTAAAATTTGGAATCATCTTTGAGTAGACCAAATCCATAACACCATGGTGGGTCGCGCCATCGGCACCAACAATTCCAGCCCTGTCAATGCAAAAGTTGACATCCAAATTTTCGATGCCGACATTCGTGGTCATTTGGTCGATGGCCCTTTGCAAAAACGCGGAATAAATTGCAACGAAAGGCTTATACCCCGCCTTCGCCAGCCCGGCAGCACTACCAACAAGATGCTCTTCGGCAATTCCAACATCGATGAAGCGGTCGGAATACTTTTGCGAGAAAGCCTTCAACCCCGTACCGCCAGACATCGCAGCCGTCATCGCAACGATCTTTTTATCGCGCTCGGCCATCTTCATGAGCTGGTCAGTAAAAGCATTTGTAAATGTGTATGGCTTAGTAGAAATTGCCTTGCCAGTTTTAATATTGTAAGCACCGATGCCGTGGAAGGCCTCTGGGTTCTGGACAGCCGGCGCATAACCGGCCCCCTTCGTTGTGACCGCGTGAACCAAAACCGGCCCATCGTAATTCAAGGCATCTTGAATGGTGCTTCGAAGCGCTGCAATGTTATGGCCGTCTACGCTGGGCAAACAAGTGATTCCCAGCTCTTCGAAAATCATCGCGTTTGGCATAATGAAATGCTTGAGCGATTCCTTCGAAGCATGGCCCCACTTAATTGCAAACTCACCAACAGAGCCAAAGCGCTTAAGCCCATACTTCACGGCGTCGCGCGCGTCACTATAGTGCGGACGAAGCCTAATGGAACGAAGGTGCTTACCAACTCCTCCAACGCTTGGCGAGATTGACATTTTATTATCGTTAAGAACAATCACCAGTGGCAACTTTTCTTGGCCAATGTTATTAATTGCCTCAAAAGCCATGCCTCCAGCAATCGAAGCATCGCCTACCACCGCAATGATTTTCTCATCGGTGCCAGCGAGCTTTTTTGCCTTCGCAAGACCCAAGGCAACTGACAAACTATCGGCAGCATGCCCCGAAAAGTGCACGTCATGCATGCTTTCGGTAGGACGCGTAAAACCAGAAATCCCATCAAATTGACGAAGCGTCTTAAAGGCCTCACGCCTCCCAGTAACCAATTTATGCGCATAAGCCTGGTGCCCAACATCAAAGACAATCTTGTCCTTCGGGCTGTTTACCAAACTATGAATTGCTAAAATTATTTCGACGGCTCCAAGTGACGAAGACACATGGCCGCCAACCTTTGAAGTTGTACTAATTATTTCCTCTCGAATCTCATCTGCAAGACAAGTTAACTCCTCGTCATTTAAGCAGTGCAAATCTTGAGGGCTTTCGACAAAATCGAGTATTCGCGCTTGTTTTGCCACTGAAGTTTAAGCCTCCGGGGTTTCCTCAACTGACGTCTCTTCCTCGCCTTCGGAGTTTTCCTCAGCTTCGGAACCTTCCTCGGCTTCGGTGTCTTCTTCGGAATTCTGGTCGCCCAACACGTTGTGCTCGATTGTTTGCGAAGCCTTCATGCCCAGGTCAACCGCCTCTTCGTAGAGCTTTAACGACTCATCCATATCCAGGTTCTCGCTAGAGATCTTCTCCTCGATCTCCTTCAAGCGGCCTTCAATTTTTTCATACTCTTTTACTTCATCCATTTTAACCTCGCTATTCAATCTCAAGTTCCTTGGCAATTTTGCCCAAAACTCCATTTACAAATTTATGCGACTCGTCATCCCCGCCAAACTCCTTCGCGAGCTCGACCGCCTCATTAATGCTGACCGAGACCGGCACATCATCAACATACTTCATCTCATAGACGGTCTGGCGAAGCAAACATCTGTCAGTCGCAGGCATCCTGTCCAGCGCCCAGTTCTCGGACACCTTCTCAAGCAACGCATCAATCTCGGCAAGCTTGTCAACAGTTCCCTCAATCAGTCCCTTTGCATAATCATCAATGCTCTCGACATGCGGCAACGTCGCCTTACCAGCAATAACATCCGCAGGCTTTACGCCCACCACGTCATTCGAGTAAAGCACCGTCAAACATATCTTTCGAGATTTCCTTCGTTGTTTACCATCTGCCATAATGCGCATATTATACCAAAACAAAAGCCTGCCTTAATCCTATATCTACACTAAACCACCCCATCATTCCGCACTCCGAAGACACAGTTCGCACTTCATGTCCCCGGCATTTGGTTTTGGGTGATAGTTTTTGCGAACTTGTGCAAAAACCACCACCCAAACCCTACCCATACCATACGACAACCCAAATCCTCCCAACCCCTCAACAACCCAACCGGCACATGGCTCAAAATGCATTAAGTGTGTGAATATTTCAAATAAAAATCCTATATTTGGCTCAAAATGCATTAAGTGTGTGTATATTTCAAATAAAAATCTTATATTTGGCTCAAAACTTCGTTATTGAGTGAATTTAAGAAAATTATTCACTCATTTAAGACATTTTGTGCCATTTCTGCACTCTTAGAATCAAAAATCCACTCACAAATTTAGATTTGCGCCATATTTTGGTCAAAAAACATAAAGATTCACTCATTAAATGCATTTTGAGCCAAGTCTTCGGAGTTATTGGGGAAATTAGTGGATAAACATGGCGTCGCCGAAGGATAGGAAGCGGTATTCGCTTTCGACCGCATGCTTATAGGCGGACATAATGTTGTCGTAGCCACCGAAGGCGGAGACCAACATCATGAGAGTTGACTCTGGGACGTGGAAGTTCGTTATGAGCGAATCAACGCAGTTGAACTTATAGCCTGGTAGAATGAACAAGTCTGTAGATTCGCGAGTCGTACTCTTTAGAGCACCATCACGCGAAGCACTTTCAAGAGATCTTACAGTGGTTGTGCCTATTGCGATCACTTTGCCACCCTTTTTCTTTGTTTCGTTTATCGCATCAACGGTGGATTGCGGAACGCTAAAGCGCTCAGTATGCATAACATGGTCTTTTGGATCGTCCTCTGTGACGGGCTTGAAGGTGTCGATGCCTACTTCGAGTTCGACTGTTGCTCAGCCGATGCCCCGCTCGCGTAAGCTAGCGATAAGTTCTTCGGTAAAGTGTAGTCCGGCAGTTGGAGCTGCAGCAGAGCTTTCGTTCTGCGAGTAAACGGTCTGGTACATTTCCATGTTGCCTGTATAACCGTGGATGTACGGGGGCAACGGAGTTGCCCCAACTTTATGCAAAGCTTCGTCAACGTCACAAGCTTCGCTGGAAAGTTTGATAATTCGGCTTCCTTCGGAAGCGCCTCAATCAATGATTTCTGCCGACAGGACGGCTTTGCCGTCCTTATCAGCGAAGTCGACTATAGGACCGTTGCTTCCGGAAGAGGCAGAACGTGTAGTGTTTTGGAATTCGGCTAGCGAAGCTGGTTTAAGACGTCTACCTGGTTTAACTAAAGCTTCCCAAATTTGTAAGGACTGATCTGTATTTGGCGTGCCAGAAAGAGTGTGTTGATAGTCATCTGGGTTGAGTTGAGAAAGTAGGAGAAGTTCTGCTTCGCCACCAGTATCGCGTTTAGTGCCTACGAGTCTTGCTGGTAAGACTCGGGTTTCGTTCGCGACCAATAGGTCACCTGGCTTGAGATAGTCAGCGATTTCAAAGAAGTGCTTGTCTTCAACTTGGCCTGTGTTTTTGTCAAGGACAAGCATGCGACATTGATCACGCTTCGCGCAAGGCTCTTGAGCGATGAGCTCTTTGGGAAGGTTGTAATTAAAATCGCTGGTTTTCATTTGTATATCTAATGTTTCTGTCTCATATGTGAGAGATTTCGGATATAACCTTTCGAAACCCCTGCAGCGCCGAGTGCTTGCTGGCGAACGCACGAGGGGCCGCCCGCGAAGCCGTTGAGAAAGGTATATTCGAAATCTCTCCTAGTAAGCTAAAAAAATTGGGGACACGCTGATGCATGTCCCCGAATTTTTTATTCCTCGTCGTCCTTAAGGATGTCGTCGGCGAGCTTCTCGTCGGTGATCGTTACCCCATCGCCGAGATCTTTAAGCAAGTCATCCAAGTCATCGGATTTTACTTTCTTGTCGCCTTTAACCGCGCCTTCGTCGTCTAGCAAGTCTTCGTCATCGAAGCTCTCTCCAGCGTCAGCAGCAGGTGCAGCCCCCTCTTCGGAGACCGATCCATCAGGACTAAATACCATGTCAAGAAGCGAAGACACATCGTCATCGGTTGCTTCCAAGTCATCCTCGATAACATGAAGCAAGTTGTGCTTCTTAAGTCCAGCCTTAAGTTCATCCATAGCTTTTACACCAATACCTTCGATCTTAAGAAGGTCTTTTTCTGTGTGACCGATAAGGTCAGCAACAGTCTCGATGCTGGCTTCGCTAAATTTGTTAGCCCAGCGTTGAGAAACCTTAAGGTCGTCGTATAGGTAGAGGCGCGCCTCTTCGTTAGTAAGCTTGGCACGGCTTAAGTACTTCATGCTGTCATAGTAAGAATTGTCATCGAAGCCCATGTGCAAGTAACCTTCGGCATCAATCTTCCAGGACTCATGCTTTGGAATCATGCCTTCAAGCTCCTTAAGCTCTTCTGGGGCACTCTCTGGAAGGTCTTCGGTGGCTTCGTCGCTAATCTTGTTGCCCTTATAAAGTAGGCTCATATCGCGATAGCGCTTAAGACCAGTACCAGCAGGAATGTGCTTACCAAGACAAACATTCTCTTTAAGGCCTTGCAATGTGTCAACCTTTCCTGCAATGGCAGCATCGGTCAAGATCTTAGTTGTCTCCTGGAACGAAGCCGCAGATACCCAAGAATCGGTAGACAACGAAGCTTTGGTCAAACCAAGAAGTTTATCATGGCCAACTGGAGCTTCCTTTTTATCCTTAATGCAATCTTCAACAATTCTCTTGAATTTGTAGCGGTTAATTTGCTGACCAGGAATGAGGTCTGTATCTCCACTCTTGTCAACAATAACCTTATTAAGCATCTGACGAGCAATAACCTCGATGTGCTTATCATTAATTTCTACACCTTGAGATACATAAACACGTTGAACCTCGTTTACGATGTAGCCCAAAGTAGTTTCGGCATCTGTAAGTTTAAGCAAATCTTTAGGGTTAATAGAACCACGAGTAATTTGCTGACCAACACTAACAGTGTCACCGCTCTTAAGCCCAGCAACAAGTTGAGCATGGCCAGAAACTTTGTGAGTCTTCGCCTTGCTCTTACCCTGGATGGTAATTTCTTGCTCGTCGCCAACCTTCTTAATAGAAAGTTTACCTTCAACATCAGCAAGCAAAGCAACACCACGAGGGTTACGTGCCTCAAGCAACTCTTGAACACGAGGCAAACCGTGAGTAATATCCTCACCGGCAACACCACCACTATGGAATGTTCTCATAGTAAGCTGTGTACCAGGCTCACCGATGGATTGCGCAGCAATAACACCAACAGTTGTACCAATATTTACAGGGCGTGAAGTTGCCAAATCCCAACCGTAGCATTTTTGACAAACACCACGCTCGGCATGACAGGTCATAACTGTGCGAACATTAATAAACTCAACCCCAGCCTTCGAAAGCTCTTCAACCTCTTCTAGGCTATTAATGAACTCGTCGCGTTTCTTAATTACGTTACCCTTTTTGTCCTTAACATCTTCGTTGACGCATCGGCCAACAAGAGAAATGTTATAACCCTTATCTTGGCCTTTGTCATCCTTGCTGATTGTTGGATAATCCACACCATGGTGGCTACCACAATCAATCTCACGAACAATAACATCTTGAGCAACATCAACAAGACGCCTGGTCAAATAACCAGAATCAGCAGTACGAAGAGCCGTATCGGCCAAACCTTTACGTGCACCGTGCGTAGAAATAAAGTATTCCAAAACACTTAAGCCCTCACGGAAGTTAGCTTTAATTGGACGGTCGATAATCTCACCTTTCGGGTCAGACATCAAACCACGCATACCAGCCAACTGACGAATCTGCTTTACATCACCACGAGCACCAGAGAAAGCCATCATGTAAATTGGGTTGAACTTATCGAAGTTATCAACCATGGCATCTCCAACTTTCTCGTTTGCATCATTCCAGATATCAACAGTCTGGCGATGGCGCTCATCATCTTGCATAAGACCCATCTCATAGTTAGATTCAATCTCGGCAACTTTAGCATCGGCCTCTTTCAAAATGGCTTCCTTCTCTGGAGGAACAGTAGCGTCGAAGACAGATACTGTAAGCCCGGCCAAAGTAGCATAGTGGAAACCCTTAGCCTTAAGTCCATCCAAGATGTCTGGAACTTCGCTCATTGGGTAACGCTCAACAATGTCTGTAACAAGCTTTTTAATCTTGCCTTTGTTGAGTTCGTAATTTAAATATTCATGCTCGTTTGGCAAAATACTATTAAAGATGATGCGGCCTACCGAAGTCTCGATATGCTCGCCAGCTTTCTTCTTTGTGCTTGTAAATTTGCCAGTACCGTTGCCCTTGTCATCGGTCTTCTCTTCAATAATGACGCTGTCTCGCTTCAAACGAACATCAATGCGAGCTTGAAGGTCAATACCAGACCTAGCTTCGTATGTGTCAACAGCATCTGCGAAGTGCATAAAATGACGCCCCTCACCTGGGAAACCATCACGAACAGCAGTCAAATAATAAAGACCAATAACCATATCCTGTGTAGGAACAGTCAATGGGTTACCATGAGCTGGAGCCTTAATGTTGTTAGTCGAAAGCATCAAAACACGTGCCTCAGCTTGAGCTTTCTCGCCCAAAGGAACATGAACAGCCATCTGGTCACCATCAAAGTCAGCGTTAAACGCAGTACATACAAGTGGATGCAAACGAATAGCTTTACCTTCAACCAAAACTGGCTCAAAAGCCTGAATACCCAAACGGTGAAGCGTTGGAGCACGGTTTAGTAATACTGGATGTTCTGCAACAACCTCTTCCAAAACATCGAAGACGTAGTCTGGACCAGTTTCAACCGCACGCTTTGCAACTTTAATGTTTGCAACGTAGTCAAGTTCAACCAAACGGCGCATTACAAATGGCTTGAAAAGCTCAAGGGCCATCTCGGTTGGAAGACCACATTGATGAAGTTTCAAAGTTGGTCCAACAACAATTACAGAACGACCAGAATAATCAACACGCTTACCAAGTAAGTTTTGACGGAAGCGTCCTTGCTTACCTTTAAGCATGTCAGAAAGTGATTTTAGAGGACGGTTACCAGGACCAGTTACATGACGGCCGCGACGTCCGTTGTCAAACAAACTATCAACTGCCTCTTGCAACATACGCTTTTCGTTATTTACAATGATCTCAGGTGCACCAAGTTCTTGCAAACGACGAAGACGATTGTTCCTGTTAATAACACGTCTGTACAAATCATTTAAATCCGAAGTAGCAAAACGGCCACCATCCAATTGAACCATAGGACGCAAATCCGGTGGAATAACTGGGATACATTCCAGGATCATGTCCGATGGCTTATTGGTTTTGCTCTCGATAAATGAGTTAACGATGCGGATACGCTTAATTGCTTTTTCGCGCTTTGCACCATTACCCTTCTTAATAGTTTCGTCAAGTTCATCGTGAAGTTTTTGAAGGTCAACTTGCTCTAGTAAGTCTTTGATAACCTCAGCACCCATACCACCGCGGAAATAATCACGGTAGTTAGCACGCATTTCACGATATAAGTTTTCGTCTTCGATAAGCTCCTTAGCCTTGATGTTCATAAATTTCTTATAAGCATCACGGCGAAGTTGCTTAGCTTCTGCGAACTCTTCTTTAGTGTCTAAAATTTCCTGTTCAACTTCCTCTGGAGTTAAGCGCTCTTCTTCGAAGGCCTCATCCACAATTTCGTCTTCCTCAGGAACATAATCGACAGAAAGCTTTTTGGTGTCTTCGATAATTTTTTCGCACTCTGCATCTAGCTCTTCTAGATCCTCTTTCAACTCTTCCTCGAGTTCATCCTTGTCTTCGGCGCGAGCTTCTGTATCAACCCATGTGATCATATAGCTAGCGAAGTAAAGAACCTTCTCAAGGTCTTTAGTTGTGATGTCTAGGAAGTAACCAAGACGGCTAGGTACACCTTTGAAATACCAAATATGGCTTACTGGAGCTGCAAGTTCAATATGACCCATGCGCTCACGGCGAACCTTAGAACGTGTTACCTCAACACCGCATCGCTCACAAATAATACCCTTAAACCTTACGCGACGATACTTACCGCAAGCACATTCCCAGTCCTTTGTAGGTCCAAAAATCTTCTCGCAGAAAAGTCCGTCTTTCTCTGGCTTAAGAGTTCTGTAGTTAATTGTTTCAGGTTTTTTAACCTCACCAGATGTCCAGCTGCGAATATCGTCAGCACTAGCAAGGGAAATTTTTAACTCGTCAAAGTTATTTACATCGTATTCTGTAGCCATTATTTCCCTCCTTTCTCGTCAGCTTCATCATCGCTTTTAGCATCTTCCTCCTCTAATTCAAGAGAAGCCTCGATGTCTTCAAGCTCTTTGGTCAAATCTAAATCGTCCTCTTGAGCGTCTTTCTCAAGACCTTCAAGGATGGCGTCCTCGGCAGATTTAGCCTCGGCTTCGGCCTTTTGCTGTTCTTGAGCCTCGCCACGAAGCTCAACGTTTAGAGCCAAAGACTTCATTTCCTTAATCAAAACTTTGAATGACTCAGGAACTTCAGCCTTAGGCAAAGCCTCACCCTTAACGATAGATTCATAACTCTTTACACGACCTGCAGTATCATCAGACTTGATAGTCAAAATCTCCTGCAATACGTTTGAAGCACCATAAGCATAAAGTGCCCAAACCTCCATCTCTCCGAAGCGCTGGCCACCAAATTGTGCCTTACCTCCAAGAGGTTGCTGTGTAATGAGACTGTAAGGTCCAATAGACCTTGCGTGAATCTTGTCATCAACCATGTGGCCCAACTTCAAGATATAAGCTTGACCTACAGTAATTGGCTCACGGAACTTCTCACCCGTGCGACCATCATATAACCATGCCTTACCAGTTTCACTTAATTGTGGAACCATTGTTTCATCAGCATGCTTACCGTATTTTTTGTTATGCATCTTAACTAGGTTTTTGTTTGCAGCTTGAATTGCAAACTGGATTTCCTTTTCATCCGCACCATCAAAAACAGGTGTAGAAACATGGATTGGACCAGGAGCAATCTTGTCATCATCTGGAGTCTCACTCCATCCCCATTTAGCTGCCCAACCAAGGTGGTTTTCAAGAAGCTGGCCAACATTCATACGAGAAGGAACACCCAATGGGTTTAAGATTACATCCACTGGAGTACCATCAGCGAGGTATGGCATGTCTTCGATAGGCAAAACATTAGAGATAACACCCTTGTTACCATGACGACCAGACAACTTATCACCTTGCTGGATCTTGCGCTTTTGAGCAACAAAAACCTTAACAAGCTGGTTAACTCCTGGTGGCAAATTGTCAGATTCAACCCAGCCCTCAGGAATTTCACGCTTGTCTTTCTTATCCTTTTTGCGAACGAATTTCAATGTCTCAATAACATATCCGCCGCCACCATGAGGAACCTTTAACGAAGTATCACGAACCTCACGTGCCTTCTCACCGAAGATTGCACGAAGGAGTCTTTCCTCTGCTGTTAGCTCAGTTTCACCCTTAGGCGTTACTTTACCAACCAAGATATCCCCTGGCTTAACCTCAGCACCGATACGAATAACGCCATCTTCGTCGAGGTTTGTAATCATATAATCAGAAACGTTTGGAAGCTCACAAGTAATTTCTTCAGGTGCAAGCTTTGTAACACGAGCATCAATTTCGTATTCGGCAATGTTGATAGAAGTCAAGAGATCTTCGCTAACAACACGCTCACTAACGATGATAGCATCCTCGTAGTTATAACCTTCCCAAGGCATGTAAGCAACCATCAAGTTTTGCCCAAGAGCAAGCTCCCCGCCTTCGCAAGATGGACCATCAGCCAAAACATCTCCAACTTTAACCTTGTCACCCTTCTTAACAATTGGACGATGGTTAATGCAAGTTGACTGATTAGAACGCTTAAACTTAGGAACAATGAAGTCTTTGAAGTCGCCATCGTCAGTCTTAATAACAATAGAATCGCCATCAACATAGTCAACAACACCAGAGACATCCGAAGTTAGGATCTCACCAGAGTCAACAACCAAACGATGCTCGATACCAGTTCCAACATAAGGAGCATGAGGCTTCATTAGCGGAACAGCCTGACGCTGCATGTTAGAACCCATCAAAGCACGGTTAGCATCATCATGCTCTAAGAAAGGAATGAGGGATGTAGCAATCGATACCATCTGACGTGGAGAAACGTCCATGTAATCGACATTCTTTGGATCAACTTCACCAGGCTCACCAAACTCGCCATTAGCAGCACGAGTACGGCACAAAACACGTTTAGCCTTAACGAACTTGCCTTTATCATTTACATAGCCAAACTCTCCAGTCTTCTCATCGAATGGATCATTTGCCTGAGCAATTGTGAAGTTTTCCTCTTCGTCAGCTTGAAGATAGTGAACCTCATCGGTAACCTTGCCATCAACAACTTTCCTGTATGGAGTTTCGATAAATCCATAGTGGTTAACACGAGCATAAGCAGCTAGCGAACCAATAAGACCAATGTTTGGACCTTCAGGTGTCTCAATAGGACACATACGTCCATAGTGAGAAGTGTGAACGTCTCGAACCTCCATGCCAGCACGCTCACGGCTCAAACCGCCAGGACCCAAAGCACTCAAACGGCGCTTATGAGTAATGCCAGATGCAGGGTTTGTTTGGTCCATAAATTGCGAAAGCTGCGAAGAACCGAAGAACTCCTTAATTGCAGCTTCAATAGGACGAATGTTGATCAACTTTTGAGGGATGATCTCATTTGGATCATTAATATTACCCATCCTATCACGGATAATGCGCTGTGTACGTGCAAAACCCATACGGAATTGGTTTTGAATTAACTCACCAACTGTTCTGATACGTCTGTTACCGAAGTGATCGATATCATCAACAGTGTATCCTTCCTCGCCCATTGCAAGGTTGATAATATATTTCATCGACTCAACGATGTCTTCCTTTGTAAGAACAGGAGAATCGTTGCTCATGTCAAAACCAAGTTTCTTGTTGATCTTATAACGACCAACATCTGCCAAATTGTAGCTTGGCATTGTAAAGAATAACCTGTCAAGCAAGTTTTTACCAGATTCAGCAGTTGGTGGCTCACCTGGACGGTAACGCTTGAAAGTTTCCTTTAACGCATCCTCTTGAGTCTTTGTTGTGTCTGCCTTTAGGGTGTTTTGAACGAATTTGTTATTGCCCAAAAGCTTGATGATCTCGTCATCGGTAGTTGCAATACCCAAAGCACGCAAGAATGTTGTAGCAGGTTGTCTACGACGCTTTGTACGATCGATAAATACATTTAAGCAGTCGTATTTATCGGTTTCATACTCAAGCCAAGTACCATGATCAGGAATAAGCTTGGCACCGAAGACACGCTTTCCACTTGTCTTGTCAATCTCTGTTGAGAAGTAAACACCAGGAGATCTAACCAACTGAGATACAACAACACGCTCTGTACCATTAACAATAAACGTGCCTCTATCAGTCATTCTTGGAAAATCACCCATGAAGACTTCCTGCTCAGAAATTTCGCCAGTCTCAAAATTTGAGTATTTGATCTGGACATACATTGAAGATTGATAGGAAACGTCCTTGTCCTTACATTCCTCAATGTCAAATTTAGGTTCTTCAAACCTAGGCTTGCTAAACTCAATTGACATGGTGTTTGAGGTAGACACGGTTGGGTTCATGTCATTTAAAACCTGCTCAATTCCATGTTCGATAAACCAATTAAAACTTTCTGTTTGAACACCAATCAAATTTGGCATTTCCATAACTTCAGGAATTTTTGCAAAACTTTTACGTGTTCTTACATTGTTTTTTGTTGATTTTTTTGGTTTAACAACCGTAGAATTTTTTGAAGTTTTTGCTGATTTCTTATCCGCCATAAAAACAGCCACCTTTCTACTATATTGAACTCCAAATTTTTTCTATTCTTACCTGCGGTTTTTCAGAAGAAAATTTCCAATCTTCTCAAAAGTCGCATCAAGTCGGATATTTAACTACAAAATTGAATAAAAGTCAAGGAAAATCTCACTTTTTTGCAAATTTTTTTATTTTTTTAAAAACTTAAATTTTTGACGAAAATTTTCTAAAAAAATATTAAAAATTTGAAAAATTCTAGGTGTAGTTTGGACGCGTTTTGTTAAAATCGGTTTTGCTATGATAAACACTAAAATTTTATACGGAGACAATGAATAAGGCGCTACAACACAGCGTAGCAAATAGCAGGCTACACTAGCCCATACAAAGCACCCCTACACCAAACCGGGTGCTTTTTTTATTGTCAAAGGAGGCGTTATGCTAAAAGTTGGTATTGTAATGGGTAGCGACAGCGATACTCCAATCGTAGAAAAAGCTACAGCAGTGCTTAAAGAGCTTGAAATCCCTTACGAAGCTCATATATTTTCTGCACACAGAACACCTGATGAGGCAGCACAATTCGCCGAAGAGGCACGTGATGCCGGCTTCGGAGTTTTAATTGGCGTTGCAGGAATGGCCGCTCACCTAGCTGGCGCTTTGGCAGCAAGAACTATACTTCCAGTAATTGGGATACCGTGCAGCAGTCAACATTTAGACGGAATTGATGCCTTACTTTCAACTTTGCAAATGCCAAGCGGTGTACCTGTTGCAACTGTAGCTATTGATGGTGGCAAAAATGCTGCCTTACTTGCAGCGCAAATCCTGGCTACAACAGACAAAGAATTGGCAGCTAAATTAGATAATCAAAAAAGCGAGAATGCTAAAGGTGTGCTCGCTAAAGATAAAAAACTTTCTATTTAAAGGAGAAACAATGAGCGAAGAGTTAATTTATCAAGGAAAAACAAAAGACGTATTTCAAATGGAAAATGGACATGTTCGTCTAAAGTTTAAGGACGATTGCACTGGTAAAGACGGCAAGTTTGATCCAGGCGAGAATTCTGTTGGACTTACCATCGAGGGGGTTGGAGATGTAAACCTTCGCATGTCTATCTACTACTTTGAAAAGATCAATGGTGCAGGCGTTAAGACTCACTATGTAAGTGCGAACTTAGACGACACCACAATGGAGGTTCTACCTGCAAAAGTATTCGGCAAAGGCCTTGAGGTAATTTGCCGCCATAAAGCAGTTGGCAGCTTCTATAAGCGTTATGGCGACTACATCGAAGAAGGCGCAGACCTCCCTGCTTATGTAGAGACTACATTTAAGGACGATGACAGAGAAGACCCATTGGTTACAAAGGATGGCTTGGTTTGCTTGGGCATTATGTCTGAGAAGCAATACGACGACATCAAAGACATGACTCAAAAAATTACAAAGATTGTTGCCGATGACTTGGCTGAAAAAGGCCTTGTTCTTTACGATATCAAATTTGAGTTTGGCTATGATGAAAATGGCGATGTAATGCTAATTGACGAGATCGCATCTGGAAACATGCGTGTTTATAAAGATGGCGAATACATCGAACCAATGAAACTATCGGAATTGTTCTTTGCGTAATTTTTAGGAGATTTAATGGGCGGATTTTTTGGAATTACTTCAAAGCGAGCTTGCGTTGCAGATGTTTACTTTGGTGCAGATTATCACTCTCACCTAGGAACTCACAGCGGTGGTCTGGCTGCTTATGACAAAAAAATTGGGCTTCAAAGAAAAATTAGACACATTGACAAAGCCCCTTTTAGAACTCAACTTTCTAGCTGTTTGGAAGACATGCATGGAAACGCTGCAATTGGATGCATTAACGATACAGATCCTCAGCCTTTGTTGATTCGCTCAAAACATGGCGCTTATGCTGTATGTTTTATTGGGAACATAATAAACAAGGAAGCTCTAATCAAAAAGTATTTAGAGAATACACGCGGCCACTTCGATTCGATGACTGGTGGCAAGGTTAATTCTTGCGAGCTTGTAGCTGCGATGATCGACCAAAAAGAAGGCCTTAAAGAAGGCTTAAAGTTTGCTCAAGATTCTATCGAAGGCACAGCATCCATCATGGTTTTAACCGATAAAGGATCTATATATGTTGCCAGAGATAAGTTTGGCAGACTCCCTGTTCAAATTGGACGCAATGGAAAGGGCCATGCAGTATCTTTTGAATCCTTCCCATTAGAGAAATTAGAATATAAGAAAATTAAAGAGCTTGGACCTGGCGAAATTGTAAAGCTCACTCCAGGAAAAATGACACAGCTTCAAAAGCCAGGCAATACTAAGAAAATTTGTTCATTCCTTTGGAGCTATTATGGCTATCCTACCAGCACATACGAAGGCAGAAATGTCGAGATGATGCGCTATGAAAATGGTCGCCTCCTAGCCCAAAGAGATAAAAGCGAAAAGTGATTGAAAAATGTTGATTATGTTGGTGGTGTTCCAGACTCTGGTGTACCCCACGCTATCGGTTACGCAGGTAACACCAAGGTTCCATATGCAAGAGCCTTTATAAAGTACACACCAACTTGGTCACGAAGTTTTATGAGCGAAAAGCAAAGCGAGCGTAACAACGTGGCGAAGATGAAGCAAATCCCTGTAATTGAGCTTATTAAAAACAAGGAACTACTCTTCGTTGATGACAGCATTGTTCGCGGAACGCAACTTCAAAAAACTGTTAAGTTTTTATATGACAACGGGGCTAAAGGCGTTCACATGAGATCTGCATGCCCTCCAATTATGTATGGTTGTAAGTACTTAAACTTCATGCGCGCTACCAGTGACATGGAGCTTCTTACACGTAAAACCATCATCAAACTTGAAGGCAAAAAAGGTCTTGAGCATATGGACGAATATGCAGACGGCTCCACAAGACGCGGTAAAAAACTTCGCAAAACAATTTGTGATGACCTTGGCTTTAAATCTCTTCGTTTCCAATCTCTAGAAAACGTTATTAAAGCCATAGGGCTCAAACCATGTGAACTTTGTACATATTGTTGAAACGGAAAGGAATAACGTGGTTGCAAACTCTAAAAGCGATGCATATGCAAATGCCGGCGTAGATATTACCGCTGGTTATAAAGCTGTTGAGCTCATGAAAAAGCATATTGCCAAGACACAAACTGCTGGCGTTGTTTCTGGTATTGGTGGCTTCGGCGGGCTTTTTGAGCTCGACTTGGAAGGCATCAACAAACCTGTTTTAGTTTCTGGAACAGACGGCGTTGGCACCAAATTAAAACTTGCATTTTTATTGAACAAGCATAATACCATCGGCATCGATTGCGTTGCAATGTGCGTAAACGACATTATTTGCTGCGGTGCAAAACCTCTATATTTCTTAGACTACATTGCATGCGGTAAAAATGTTCCTGAAAAAATTGAGCAAATTGTCGAAGGCGTGGCTGAAGGATGTGTTCAATCTGGCGCTGCCTTGGTTGGTGGCGAGACTGCCGAGATGCCTGGTTTTTATAGCGAAGACGAGTATGACCTAGCAGGTTATTCAACAGGTGTTGTTGACAAGGACAAGATTATTGATTCGAACACTATGGAGGAAGGCGATGTGCTTATCGGCCTTGCCTCTAGCGGAGTACACTCTAATGGTTTTAGTTTAGTTAGAAAAGTTTTTGACATCGAAAAAGCAGACATCACTAGCCCACTAGACGAGCTTGATGGTAAATCTTTGGGAGAAGCCTTGCTGGCTCCAACAAAAATTTATGTTAAGCCCATACTTTCGCTGATTGAAAAAGTAAATGTGAAAGCCATATCTCACATCACAGGTGGTGGCTTTTATGAAAATATTCCACGAAGCATTCCTGATGGCCTATGCGCAAAGGTAGACAAATCAAAAGTTAAGGTCTTGCCTATCTTTGATCTAATTGCTAAGACCGGTGGCATATCAGAGCACGACATGTTTAACACATTTAATATGGGTGTTGGCATGAGCGTTGTGGTTGCGGCAGAACAAGCTGATGAAGCAGTCAAAACACTGCAAGAAGCTGGCGAAGACGCGTACGTCATTGGTGAAATAATTAAAGCCGACGAAAAGATTCAACTATGTTAGATCGCAAAGCAAACATAGCAGTTTTGGTTTCTGGCGGAGGAACTAACCTCCAAGCATTAATAGATGCTCAAAATTCTGGCATCATCCAAAGTGGACAAATCTCTTTGGTTGTTTCTAACAATAAAGATGCCTTCGCTTTAAAGCGCGCAGAAAAGGCAGGAATAAAAACAGCTTTAATGCAAGACGAAGACCAGCTGATTCATCTTCTAGACGAAGAGAACATCGACTTGATAGTTTTGGCAGGATTTTTGGCAATATTGTCAAAGAAATTCACTGATCATTTTGAAGACAGAATAATTAATGTACACCCTGCGCTTATACCTTCGTTTTGCGGCGAAGGTTTCTATGGCCTAAAGGTTCACGAAGCCGCTCTTGCAAAAGGAGTTAAGGTTAGTGGTGCTACAGTTCACTTCGTTAACGAAATTCCAGACGGCGGGAAAATAATCGCTCAAAAAGCAGTGGAGGTTCAAGACGATGACACTCCAGAAACTTTACAAAAACGAATTATGGAACAGGCCGAGTGGATAATCTTGCCACTGGCAACAGAAAAAGTATGTTTAGATATTATTAAGGATTAATATGAAAATTACTCGTAGAAATTTCATTATTGGTGGCACGGCTTCGTTAGGAGCACTTGCCACAGCACCTGTTTTATCTTCATGCTCAAAAAATGCAAAAACAAAGTCTGGACTTAAGATTGCGGACTTCGAAAGCCCTGGAACAGCATCGTTTAATACAGGACTTCAAGACACTTACACATCAAATGTCCCAACAACTTTATGCGTAATAACAAATGACAATGGCTTGGAAGCTTGCATAACAAACCTTGGCGCTAGACTTGTCTCTTTGTTAGTACCTGACCAAGAAGGTAAGCTTCAAGATGTTGTTCTTGGATACGATAACATTGCTGACTATGCAAACATCGAAAAGTTCGATAATGTCTTTGGGGCGGAAGTTGGAAGAACCATCAACCGAATTGCTGGCGCAGCATTTACATATGACGGTGTTGAGTATCAACTAGAAAAGAATTTTCACAACAAACACAACATTCATGGTGGAAGGTTTGGTTGGCATTATCAAACATGAACTGTCAAAGAAAGCACTTCTAACTCAGTTACGTTTAAGCTTGTCTCCCCTGATGGGGACGGTGGTTTTCCTGGAGAGGTACAAGTTGAGACAACCTACAAGCTAGATAACAATAATTCATTATGAATTGATGTTAAGGCTCATTCGGACAAAGCAACTCCAATAAATGTTGCGAATCACACATATTTTAATCTTGAGGGTGACCCTAATAAAACTTGTTACAACCACCTGCTTCAAATATACGCAAAGAGATACATTCCGGTAGCCGAAGATGACATCCCCACTGGTGAGCTATCAGACATCGAGAAAGGTAGTGACCTTGATTTTTATAGCCAACCAAAAACGATGTTGAAAAATGTAGATTTAAGTCGATATACATTTAAGAATACAAAAGGTTATGATTTTTCATTTTTCTTGGACGCAAATAGGTCTGTAAATGCAACTGCATATTGCCCTAACTCGGGAATCAAAATGGAAGTCATGACAGACAGACCAATAGTTCACTTGTACGACGCTCATGACCTCGACGGAACTGTTGTTGGAAAAAACAACATCGCGTACAAAAGCATGTGCGCATTTTGCTACGAAACCCAAAACGTACCTGATGGAGCAAATCAAGATTTATTTTTAAATACGATACTAAAACCGGGGCAACTATTTACCTCCTCGGTTCAATATAAGTTTAGTACACAATAATTTTGGAGGAGCAATGGAAGACATCTATAAAGTAAATGAGATTGACAAATTACTAGCGAATAACACTTACCCAGGACGAGGCCTTGTCATCGGTAAGACACCTGATGGCAAAAGCGCAGTTACGGCCTACTTTATTATGGGACGTTCTGACAATAGCCGTAACCGTGTTTTTACCGAGAAAGGTGGCGAAGTCTTCACCGAGCCTTTTGACGAGAGTAAAGTTGAAGATCCTAGCCTAATTATTTATGCGGCAATTCGTCAATACGAAAATCATTTGATTGTCACAAACGGCAATCAAACCGACACGATCTATGATGGCTTGGCTGCGGGCAAAAGTTTTGCCGAAAGCTTGGAGAGCCGCGACTTCGAACCAGATGGTCCAAACTGGACTCCAAGAATTAGTGGTGTGATTGATTTTGCTGACGGCGACTTCGACTACCAAATGAACATTCTAAAAAGCATTGACGCCGAAGGCTCAGCAACTGCCCGTCACACATATCACTTCCCTAGCGTTGCTGGTATGGGCCACTTTTTACACACTTATGTATGCGATGGCAACCCCATCCCAACTTTCCAGGGCGAGCCAGAGCGTGTTGCAATTGACAACGACATTGAAGCTTTCGCAAACAAAATGTGGGAGTCGCTCAATACAGATAATAAAATTTCTCTTTATGTTCGCTATGTTGATCTTGAAAGCGGCGAAGAGACAAATAAGATGTTCAATAAAAACGAATAGGAGAAGCGATGAAGGAACTTGAACTCAAATATGGTTGTAATCCAAACCAAAAACCATCTAAAATTTTCATGCATGACGGTTCCGATTTGCCAATCGAAATCATGAACGGCAAACCGGGCTACATTAACTTTTTAGATGCGTTTAATAGTTGGCAATTAGTTAAGGAACTTAAAAATATCCTAGGGCTACCTGCTGCTACATCATTTAAGCATGTAAGCCCAACATCTGCTGCAGTGGCTGTTCCACTAAGCGAAGACCTAAAGAAAGCTTACTTTGTAGATGACATCGAAGGCCTAGACGACTCTCCTATTGGCATGGCTTATGCTCGCGCAAGAGGTACAGACCGCCTATGTTCCTTCGGAGACTTCATTGCTCTTAGTGATGAATGCGACGAAGTTACAGCTCGCATGATTGCTCGTGAAGTTAGCGATGGAATTATTGCTCCTGGATACAGCCCTGAAGCTCTAGAGATTTTAAAGAGCAAACGCAAGGGCGGATACAATGTAGTTAAGATTGATCCAAATTTTGTCCCAGATGTAACCGAGCATAAGCAGGTCTTCGGCATTACATTTGAGCAGGGCCGAAACAACTTCGTAATTGACGAGTCATTGCTAAGTGACATTGTAACCGAGAATAAAGAGCTTCCAGAAGCTGCAAAGCGCGACATGATTTTGTCCTTAATCACATTAAAGTACACTCAATCAAACTCTGTTTGCTTTGCTGTGGATGGTCAAGCAATTGGTGTTGGTGCTGGTCAACAAAGCCGAATACACTGCACCAGGCTTGCTGGTAGTAAAGCTGATACTTGGTGGCTTCGTCAGCATAAAAAGGTTTTGAACCTTCCATTTAAAGAAGACATTGGTCGCCCAGAACGCGACAATGCTGTGGATGCTTACATCAATAAAAATGAGGAAGACATTTTAGCTGATGGTGTTTGGGAGCGCTACTTCACAGAAAAACCTGAAGAGTTCACAGATGCTGAAAAACGTGCTTACTTAGACAGCGTTAATGGTGTAAGTCTTGGAAGTGATGCGTTCTTCCCCTTCGGAGACAGTATTGAGCGTGGTAAGTTAAGCGGCGTTAAATATGTAGCTGAACCTGGTGGAAGTATTCGCGATGACCAAGTTATCGAAACGGCAAACAAATACAACATGGTAATGGCATTCACAAAAATGCGCCTATTCCATCACTAGCAGCGAAGCTGCATAAACAAAGGTAGGTTATTATGAAAATACTTGTAGTTGGATCCGGTGGACGTGAGCATGCAATAATTAAGTCACTTCGCAAGAGCGAAGGCGTTGATGAAATTTATTGCGTACCAGGAAATGGCGGAATTGCTCAGGATGCGACTTGTGTTGATATTGCCGCTACTGATATTGACAACATTGTCGCTTTCGCTAAAGAGGAAGCCGTCGATTACGCAGTGGTAGCTCCTGACGATCCATTAGTTCTAGGTTGTGTAGATAAGCTGAATGCCGAAGGAATTCCTTGCTTCGGGCCTACTGCAAATGCTGCAATTATTGAAGGTTCCAAGGTTTTCAGTAAAAACTTGATGAAAAAGTATGGAATACCTACTGCCCAATACGAAGTATTCAGTGAAGCTGAAAAAGCACTCGAATATGTCGAGGAAGCTCCGCTTCCTACTGTTATAAAGGCCGATGGCCTCGCATTAGGAAAAGGTGTCATAATCGCTGAGAGCCGTGAAGCGGCTCGAAGCGCGATAAAAGAGATTATGGAAGATAAAAAGTTTGGCGATAGTGGCAACAACATAGTTATTGAGGAGTTCTTAGAAGGTCCTGAGGTATCTGTCCTCTCATTTACTGATGGTAAAGTCGTAAAGCCAATGGTTTCATCCATGGATCACAAACGTGCTAAAGATGGCGACCAAGGCCTAAATACTGGTGGTATGGGCACTGTTGCCCCAAATCCTTATTACACAGAAGAAGTTGCTAAGCGTTGTATGAATGAAATTTTCTTGCCTACAATCGAAGCAATGAACAAAGAAGGCAGAACTTTCAAAGGCTGCCTATACTTCGGATTAATGATTACAAAAGACGGCCCAAAAGTTATCGAATACAATTGTCGTTTTGGTGATCCTGAGACTCAAGTAGTACTTCCTTTACTGGAAAGTGATTTGCTAAAGATTATGCAAGCTTGTACAAACGAGACACTCGCAGATGTCGAAGTTAAGTTTGCTGAAAAACATGCGTGTTGCGTAATCGCAGCTAGTGAGGGATATCCAGAAAGTTATGAAAAAGGATTAGAGCTTTCAGTTCCAGAGGAACTAGAAGATAAGACATATATTGCTGGAGCAACCTTCAAGGATGGCAAGCTTGTCACTAACGGTGGACGAGTTCTAGGATGTACAGCAATTGCCGATTCACTTCAAGAAGCTATCGACGAAGCTTACAGCATGATAGAAAAAGTTGAATTTGACAACAAGTATTATCGTAAAGATATTGGAAAACGTGCACTGGAGGCAAACTAGTTGAAGAATTTTGAGTATGTATTCCGAACGATTTCTGCAGCGTCTTAGGATTGCAGGCGAACGCACTTTGGCATTCCGCGAAGCCTTAGTGAGGAAACATGCTCAAAATTCTTCGAGGAGAAAGTTATGGTTTATAGAGTATATGTTGAAAAAAAACCTGAATTTGCTTATGAGGCTAAAAGCCTATTAAAAGATGCTACTGAATTGCTAGGCGTCAAAGGCTTAAAGGACGTACGCATCTTTAACAGATATGATGTCGAGAATCTGCCTGAGGCTGACTTCGAAAAGGCGATTTTGAATGTCTTTAGTGAACCACAAGTAGATAATGTTTATAGAACAGTTGATGAAGGCGACGCTGTGGTCTTTGGTATTGAGTTTTTGCCTGGCCAGTTTGACCAACGCGCCGATAGCGCAGCTCAATGCATTCAAATTATGAGCCAAGGCGATAAGCCAATCGTAAAAAGCGCTAAGGTTGTTGCTCTTTATGGCAAGCTAACAGATGCTGATCTTACCAAAATCAAGAAGCATATGATCAACCCAGTGGAAGCTCGCGAAGCAGATCTTGCCTTGCCTTCGACGTTAAAGATCGATTACGACCTCCCTACCGAAGTTGAGGTATTGGATGGTTTTAACGATAAATCCGAAGATGAGCTAAAGTCCTTTATAAAAGAAATAGGCTTGGCGATGGACTTCGGAGACATTAAATTTGTACAAGATTATTTCAAGAGCACCGACCGCAACCCAACTATCACTGAGATAAAAGTAATTGACACTTACTGGTCTGATCACTGCCGTCATACAACTTTCAACACAATTATTGATGATATAAAGTTCGAAGACAAGCTTTTGCAAGACACCTACGAAGACTACCTTGCTACTCGCGAGGAGCTTGGACGCACAAAGCCTGTTACTTTAATGGATATTGGAACGCTGGCTGTTAAATATCTCAAGAAGCACGGCATGCTGGATAAGCTTGACGAAAGCGAAGAAATCAACGCTTGCACGGTTAAGATTGACATTAAAGTTGATGGCAAGCCTGAAAAGTGGCTTTTGCTTTTCAAAAACGAGACTCACAACCATCCAACCGAAATTGAACCTTTTGGTGGTGCTGCAACTTGCATTGGTGGGGCTATTCGCGACCCCCTTTCAGGAAGAAGTTATGTCTATGGCGCTATGCGTTTGACTGGTGCCTCAGACCCAACTGTTCCTATTAGCGATACTCTACCAGGCAAGTTGCCACAAAGAACTATTGTTAAAACAGCCGCCGATGGCTATTCTTCATACGGCAATCAAATTGGTTTGGCTACGGGCATTGTTGATGAGCTTTACCACCCTGGATATATGGCAAAACGTATGGAGATTGGTGCTGTTGTTGCTGCTGCTCCCGCAGAAAATGTCCGTCGTGAGCGCCCCGAAGCCGGGGACGTCGTAATCCTTTTAGGTGGAGCCACAGGCCGCGATGGAATTGGAGGCGCGACTGGGTCTTCGAAAGCCCACGACTCGCACAGTGTTGAAACTTGTGGTGCCGAAGTCCAAAAAGGTAATGCTCCTGAAGAGCGCAAACTCCAGCGCTTGTTTAGAAACCCTGATGCTAGCAAGCTTATTAAGCGCTGTAATGACTTTGGCGCGGGTGGCGTTAGCGTTGCAATTGGCGAACTTGCCGACGGCCTTAACATCGACCTTAACAAGGTTCCAAAAAAATACGAAGGCTTGGATGGTACCGAGCTCGCAATTAGCGAATCTCAAGAACGAATGGCGGTTGTTGTTGAAAAGGCCGACGCTAAAAAATTCTTGGAACTAGCAACAGAAGAAAACCTAAACGCAGTTGTTGTTGCCGAAGTTACAAAGGAGCCTCAACTTGTTCTAAATTGAAACGGCAAAAAGATAGTTGACATCTCTCGCGAATTTTTGGACACAAATGGTGCTCCAAAACATATTGAAATCAAAACTGAAAAAACGCAAAAACCAAGTAAAGATATTAAAGGTAGCTTTACTGAACTTTACAAAAATCTTGTTTCTAACCTTAATGTTTGCAGCAAAAGAGGTTTGTCCGAACGCTTCGATTCCACAATTGGTGCAGGAACTGTTCTTATGCCATTTGGAGGTAAGAAACAGCTCACGCCAATACAGGCAATGGTTCAAAAGATCTCTGTCGAGAAAAAGACAACTGATAATTGCTCGTTTATGTCTTGGGGCTACAACCCATACATCACAGAGGCCAGCCCTTACCATGGCGCTTATTTGGCGGTTGTCGAATCTGTTTGCAAGCTAGTTGCAACAGGAGCAAGCTTTAATGAAGTTTATTTGAGCTTCCAAGAATACTTTGAGCGCTTAGATAAGGTTCCAGAGCGTTGAGGAAAGCCTCTAAGTGCCTTATTAGGTGCATTTAAGGCTCAAAAAGAGCTAGGAGTTGCTGCTATTGGCGGTAAAGACAGCATGAGCGGCAGCTTCGAAGACATCCACGTCCCTCCTACTCTAGTCTCGTTTGCGGTAACTACAGACAAAACCGAAGACGTGGTATCACCAGAATTCAAGAAAGCCGGCAACAAAGTTGTTGTTCTTAAACCAGATTATGACCAAAACGGTCTTCCAAACATTGAAAGCCTCAAGAAAAACTTCGATATTGTAACCAAGCTTATGCGTGATGGTAAAGTTTTATCTTGCTGAACACCAGGCTTTGGAGGCATCGCCGAAGGCATCTACAAGATGGCGCTTGGTAACGAGCTAGGATTTGAATTTGACTCAAAGCTAACTCTTGACGAAATATTTAACTATGCTTATGGCTCATTTGTTATGGAAGTAGCTGCCGAAGTTGACGGTACTGAACTTATCGGAACAATAACAGATGGCAATAAGTTTACTTACGATGGCGATGCCATCGAGACATATGAACTTCTGGGTTTATATGAGAACAAGTTAGAAGACATATATTCCTGCAACATTTCGCACACTCCAAACAAGATAAAGAACGAAAGCTACGAAGCAGAAGAATGGCCAAAGGCTGCAACAAAAGTGGCTAAACCAAAGGTATTAATTCCTGCCTTCCCTGGGACCAATTGCGAATACGATAGCGCCAAGGCATTTAGTGCCGCAGTCGCAGATCCAAAAATCTTCATCGTAAATAACCTAAATCAAGAATCGTTAAAGAAGAGCATCGCAGACTTCGCAAATGAAGTTAAAGACTCTCAAATGATATTTATACCTGGTGGTTTCTCAGGCGGAGACGAGCCAGACGGAAGTGCAAAATTTATCACATCGTTCTTCCGTAATGCAGAAATTAAAGATGCTGTAACTGATTTATTAGACAATCGCGAAGGCCTCATGGCAGGTGTATGTAATGGATTTCAGGCCCTAATTAAACTTGGATTGGTTCCATATGGAAAAATTATTGATCCAAGCGAAGACGCGCCTACCCTTACCTACAACGAAATTCACCGTCATCAATCTCGCGTTGTACACACACGCATTTCGTCAAACAAATCTCCTTGGCTATCTCAACTAAAAGTGGGAGACGTAATTAATGTTGTTGTTTCTAACGGCGAAGGTAGGTTCATAGCGAGTGAAAGCGACATAGAAAAGCTTGCTAAGAACGGCCAAATAGCAACTCAGTATGTGGACCTAGAAGGAAATGCTACCTCAGATATACATTTCAACTTGAACAATTCAATGAATGCAATAGAGGGCATAACCAGCCCAGACGGCCGAGTCTTCGGAAAAATGGGACATTCTGAGCGATACACGGCCGGACTATACAAAAACATACCTGGTAATTTTGACTATAAGATGTTTGAATCGGCTGTCAACTACTTTAATTAATTGCACATCTAAGGTCTGACTTACGAGACACATTTTTAATTCTGGATAATATAACTGAAATTATTATATATACTTAAATATTCTGTTTACGGTATTTTATAGCGTTTTCACCAAAATATCAAAGCATTGCTAAGATAATATGCGCAATCGCCAAAATCAAAATCACGATTCACCCATCTATTGTTTGAAAATAGTCAAAACCACCAAAAACTTTAACAGTTTTGATAATCGGGTAATTTAAAACAAACATAAATAAGGAAATTAAAGCCAAAAAATTTATAGGCCTTACACCAGAAAAAGTATTAAGCCACTTAATGTCATAGCATACAATAATTAATGGAGGCCAAAAAAGTACGCTAAAAGACAGACACATGTCCAAAACAGGAATTTCAGAATTAGTTTTTATTATAATGACAAGAAATATTACAAGCCAAATTAAAGCTACAACCCTAATTGAGTTTTTCTTCTTTGTGCTAAATTTATCAAAGCGTTTAATATAAAGACCGGTATAAAAACCAGTGAAGAAAGATATGAGGCCATGAGATATATCTTCATTTCAGAATGCGAGAGGATGCTCTGTCCTCATTAATCCATACATAACAAAACCAATTGCTATAGGTAAAAGATATAAACAAATAAACCTATTATTATCCTTATGTTTCATTACTATACTTGTCACTCAGCATGCAATAACAAAAACGATCATCAAAACAAATATAAATCACAATGGAAGATTATAACCTGTAGGAAAATTACATATTGAATTAGGGCTTCCGAATAATAAACTAATAAGCAACCTAAAGGGACTTAAGTCTTCTTCGTCGATAACACTACCAGTAATCAAGTAGTTTATGCTTAAAAGAAAATACAAATATAATGTAGTGATAATTATTATAGGATAAAAGGAGCACGCTTTCTTTTTTATAAAATCACCTATCTTTAGCTTTCCTGACATAAACCTATTAAAATATACGGTAAAAAATAAAAAGCCAGAAATTACAAAAAACATCTCAACAAAAATAGCAGTTTTAGCTGGAGCTTGGAAGAAGGCAAAAATAGGACTGTCTGGATATAAAGTTAAATCTTTTCTAATATGATATATGCAACAAATAATTAATATTCCAATAATTCTTAGCAAGCTAAAGAAATTAGTTGGACTATAAGTTTTTTTATTTTTAAAATTGTAGAAACTAGGAATATTGCTCATGATGGTACTTTTCTGTATTTACTTGGAAATGTTTTTATTTTTCTGTATTACGTCGTGCGCCCCACCTTCACGAATACTTGTCGAAGATACCAGTGTAATGACAGCATTCTTTTGGAGTTGTGGAATGGTTAGCGAACCGCAATTGCACATGGTTGATTTAACCTTTGCAAGCGATGCACGAACATTATCCTTCAAGGCACCAGCATATGGAACATAAGAGTCAACACCCTCCTCGAAGGAAAGAGCTTTTTTACCACCCATATCATAGCGTTGCCAGTTACGTGCACGTGAAGAACCCTCACCTCAATATTCTTTGTAGTAAGTTCCACCTATGTTGACACGCTCGGAAGGACTCTCATCAAAGCGAGCAAAATAACGTCCAAGCATAACGAAGTCTGCGCCCATTGCAAGAGCAAGAGTAATATGATGGTCATAAACAATCCCACCATCAGAGCAGATAGGAACATAAATCCCAGTCTTCTTGAAATATTTGTCGCGCTCTTGAGCAACCTCGATAAGTGCAGTTGCTTGACCGCGACCAATTCCTTTAGTCTCGCGGGTAATGCAAATAGATCCTCCACCGATACCAACTTTTACGAAGTCGGCACCACATTTAACGAGGAAGCGGAAGCCTTCGGCGCTTACAACATTACCAGCGCCAATCTTAACTTTATTCTTGTATTTTTTACGAGTTCACTCGATTGTCTGCTTTTGCCAATCTGAATAACCCTCGGAAGAATCAATGCAAAGGATGTCCGCACCAGCATCAACAAGAGCAGGAATGCGCTCTTTATAATCGCGAGAATTAATACCAGCACCAACAATATAGCGCTTCGTCTTATCAAGAAGCTCGTCAGGATGCTCTTTGTGGCTTTCATAATCTTTACGAAAAACCATACCAACCAGACGTCCCTTTTTATCCAATACAGGAAGCGAATTTAGCTTGTGGTCTCAAATGATATCGTTGCACTCACTTAAAGTAGCACCCTCTTTTGCATAAATAAGCTTTTCTTTAGGGGTCATAAATTCCTTAACCTTCAAGGTGAGTTTCATACGACTAAGGCGATAATCACGGCCGGTAACAATTCCAACAAGCTTGCCTGCCGAAGTACCGTCTTCGGTAATTGCAACCGTCGAATGCCCTGTCTTCTCTTTAAGATCAAGTACATCGGCCAAAGTATCATCTGGCTTTAAGTTAGAATCACTATCGACAAAGCCAGCCTTAACTCGCTTCGCACGATGTACCATCTCGGCCTGTTTTTCGATAGGCTGAGAACCATATATAAAGGAAACGCCGCCCTCTTTTGCAAGAGCAACAGCCAATTTGTCTCCAGAAACAGCCTGCATAACAGCAGATACCATAGGAATATTCATACTCAACGAAGGCTTGGTCCCCTTCTTGAATTTAACAAGCGGAGTCTTTAAGCTCACATTGTCAGGAATGCACTTCGTGTCAGTATGACGCGGGATTAGTAAGTACTCATCAAAAGTATGAGATGTGCTGTCAACAAATTTGGCCATTTTCCCTCCTTTATTTCAGCTAATAATTAGCCGTAAGTCTAACACATCGCCCAGTGTTTAAACCAAAAATTCTCAATCTACATTATCAAATAATCAACTTGCCTCAAGCCTCATGCTTGACAAGTTTGAAATCCGAACGCCTTAAAAACTCCAGGTTGCAAATCCAAACTTCTAGAACCACCACCCATTCCGCCGCAATCGTTGATTTTGGCAAGCACAACCATGCCATTCCACGAGATTTGTACAGTATGATGGAAGTATGACCTATAATTTGGCCAAGCCATAGGGATTGCAACGCCAGTTGACCAGTCATCGCAAATCTCGCCTGTTGCAGTTCTGCCAGGGTTTGGTGTATGTGGATCTGACGATCCACCGTAAGCCGACGCAATACCTGTGGACCATGATGGACCTGGGGTTGGGCCTGGAGGCGTAGGTCCCGGAGGTGTTGGTCCAGGCGTTGGGGTGTCTCCACCACCGCCACCACCACCGATGTCCTCGACTTCGCCCTCGAGCCCTTTTA
>JAZUHG010000030.1:0-2166 GCA_045641605.1 Phoenicibacter sp.
AGGTTTTGTTTCTAAGAATTATTTCTTCTTTGCTGCACCTGCCTTAGGACGCTTAGCACCGTACTTAGAACGACGCTGTGTACGACCATTTACGCCGGCAGTATCCAAAGTACCACGAACGATGTGATAACGAACACCTGGGAGGTCCTTAACACGACCACCACGAACCATTACGATTGAGTGCTCCTGAAGATTGTGACCCTCACCTGGGATGTAAGAGTTAACTTCCTTACCGTTAGTCAAACGTACACGTGCTACCTTACGCATAGCAGAATTAGGCTTCTTAGGAGTAGTTGTGTAAACGCGGACGCAGACGCCACGCCGCTGTGGGCATGATGCCAGGGCCGGTGACTTGCTCTTGTCTTCCAATACTACGCGACCTTTTCTTACTAACTGTTGAATAGTAGGCATTTTGTTTTAACTTTAGTTTTAATTTTTTGTTGTTTATCTCTCTTTTGCCTCGCTGCGTCGACTGTTAAAAATTATAAACATGCGCGCGAAAAGCGGTGCAAAGGTAGGCATTTTCTGCGAAATCCCTTGCACACTTATATAACTTTCTATCATTTAGGGCCTAATTTGTTTAAAGTTCGCTACCTAAACATAGCATTTTTAAAAGTTTTTTGGCGAGTTTCCTTTGTGTTCTTAAAAGAAAAGCTTAACTTCGCAGCGCTTTAAAACCAATGAGTTATGCTACTTCCGTACTTAAACAAAGGTGTAATTGAGGCCGGATGCGACGAAGCCGGCAGAGGATGTCTTGCTGGACCAGTCTTTGCTGCAGCTGTAATTCTGCCTGAAAATTTCCAAAACGAACTGCTCAATGATTCTAAACAGCTCAATGAAAAGCAGCGTTACGAGCTACGTCCAATCATTGAAAAAGAAGCTCTAGCTTGGGCTGTTGGAATAGTCGACAACAACGAGATTGACAAGATCAACATCCTCCGTGCCAGTATTGAAGCGATGCATAGGGCTGTAAGATCGCTAAAGATTAGGCCTGAAGCTCTTTTGATCGATGGCAACCGGTTTTACCCTTTTGAAGACATTCCGCATACCACAATCGTAAAAGGTGATGGAAAAATGATGTCGATTGCTGCAGCTTCTGTATTGGCCAAAACATACAGGGACGATTATATGATACAGATTGACAAAGAGTTTCCACAATACAACTGGAAAGTCAATAAAGGCTATCCGACTAAAGAGCATAGAGCTGCTATTTCTAGTCACGGAGCGAGCAAATATCATAGGATGACGTTCAGACTTCTGCCTGAGCCTATACAATTAGAACTATTTTAAAAATAGATATTTATGGATAAAAAAGATATTAGAATAGTATATATGGGAACCCCAGATTTTGCGGTTCCTACTCTCGATGCATTGGTCTCTGGCGGCTACAATGTAGTTGGTGTCATCACTATGCCAGATAAGCCTGCTGGACGTGGACACAAGGTTCAGTATTCTCCTGTAAAGGAATACGCCTTAGAGCATAATCTTCCTCTGCTCCAACCTGAGAAGTTAAAGGACGAGACTTTCATCGAACAGCTTCGCCAATGGAATGCAGACCTTCAGATTGTAGTAGCATTCAGAATGTTACCAGAAGTTGTTTGGGGAATGCCTCGCATGGGAACATTCAACCTCCACGCTGCGCTCCTTCCTCAATACAGAGGAGCCGCTCCTATCAACTGGGCTGTAATCAATGGCGAAACAGTAACTGGAGCTACGACTTTCTTCCTCAGCCATGAGATCGATACCGGAAGAATCATCCTCAAGCAGGAACTCCCAATAGGACCTGAGGAGAATGTAGGTTCGGTTCACGACCGATTGATGGAAATGGGCAAAGGCCTTGTCACCAAGACTGTAGATCTTCTCATCGAAGCAGAAGGCAAGGTCGAGAACATTAAGACTATTGAGCAGGAGACTTTGTTCAACGATATAAGCGAGCTCAAACCTGCACCAAAGATCTTCAAGGAAACCTGTCTGATCGACTGGAACGATACCGCCGTTAATATTTTCAATAAGGTACGCGGTCTAAGTCCTTATCCTGCAGCTTGGACAGAGTTGACCACCCCAGGAGGAGAGACCATCTCCCCTGTAAAAATATATACAGTCAAAATAGTGAAAGACGGGTTCGACAACAGTTGTAACATTGGCAAGATTAAGTCGGAGGCCAAG
>JAZUHG010000031.1:0-17292 GCA_045641605.1 Phoenicibacter sp.
CTGCCCCAGCGCCTCGTAAACTTTTTGGCTGCTGACCGGCATAAATGGCTCCATGAAAAGCGAAGTAATACGGATGGATTCCAGCATGTTATAGATTACCGCGCCAAGTTCGGTTTTGTCTTCGTTTTTGGCGAGGTTCCAAGGTTCGGTTTCCTCAACGTAGAGGTTTACGCGTTGCGCCAGCTCAAGAGCTGCTTGTGTAGCGCCCGTGAAGTCGACGCGCTCCATCGCTTCGTCGTATTTCGCGTAAAGCCCATCGGCGATCTCGCGCATAGGGTTGTCCACGTCTTCGGAGCCTTGCGGGACCACACCGTCGAAATATTTATTGGTCATGTTGAGCACGCGCGAGCAAAGGTTGCCCCAGGTGTTCGCGAGGTCGGCGTTATAGACCTGGACCATGCGCTCCATACTAATGCTTCCGTCGGCGCCAAACTGCACGTCACTCATGAAAAAGTAGCGGTACGCATCCAGGCCGAAAACCTTAATCATATCCTCCGGCATAACCGCGTTGCCCTTTGACTTGCTCATCTTCTCGCCCTTAGTGAGCAAAAAGCCGTGGCCGAAAATACACTTCGGCTGCGGAAGCCCAGCAGCCATAAGCATCGCAGGCCAAATAACACAATGGAAGCGAATAATGTCCTTACCAACGAAGTGGTACTGCATCGGCCAAAACTTTTTGAAGTCTTCCTCGCGCTCCGGATCAGCATAACCAATTCCAGTTAAATACGAAAGCAAGGCGTCCGCTCAAACGTAAGCGACATGCCCATCGTCAAATGGCAACGGAACACCCCAATCAAAAGTGCTTCGCGAAATGGACAAATCCTTCAGCCCGCCTTTAACGAAGCTAACTACCTCGTTGTAACGGATTTCCGGACGGATGAAATCCGGATGCTTTTCATAATAATCAAGCAGCTTGTCCTGGAACTCGCTTAGCTTAAAAAACCAGTTTTCCTCGCCAGTGCTCTCTTGCACAGGACGCCCGCATTCAGGACAAACATAGACCCCGTCTTCGTTTTTCTCCAAATCGCTTTCGGCATAGTAAGTCTCCTCATGGACACAATACCAGCCCTCATATGCGCCTTTGTAGAGATAACCCTTATCGTAGAGGTCCTGCCAGAACTTCTGAACGCTGCGCTCTTGGCGAGGCTCAGTCGTGCGAACGAAGTCAGTGTACGTGATTTTGAGGCGATCCCACTCATCGCGAAACGCCGGCTCCATGCTGTCGCACCACTCTTGCGGAGACATGCCATGCTCGGCCGCAGTGTCCGCAACCTTTTGACCATGCTCGTCCATGCCCGTAACAAACGCAACTTCCTTGCCGTTCATTCGCTGGTATCGCGCAACACAATCCGAAGCGATTGTCGTATACGCCGTCCCCAAATGCGGCTTCGCGTTTACATAATAAATTGGCGTGGTAAATGCATATGTTTCTTTAGCCATCATGCCTCCTTCATGCAAGCCCGTATTCTATCACTTTTCCCTCCTCCCACACCACCCAACCTCCCCACCATCCAAATCCCCCTAACCCCAACCTCCCCATTATGCAAAACCTACCAATTCATAACCTCCCCATTATGCAAAACCACTTTCTCGCAATCCAACACCAATGCGGTATTCGATATCTCTAAATGGCGCAAATCGCATTTAGTGAGTGAATTTTCAAGAAAACATGCACAAATTTGGCAGAAAATGCCCGATGTGAGTGAATTTCTGGCAGAAACTAGCTATATATGGCTCAAAAGTGCCTTTGTGAGTGGATTTATCAGCAAAATTCACACACAAACGTTCATTCTAGCCATTTACAGGTGCTTACGAAATAAAAAATCACTCACGAAGTAAGATTTGAGCCATATGTTTGGGAAAAATGCATAAATTTTCTAACAAAACAGATTACTTGAGTTTTGAACCAGTGAAGTTGGAAAGTTGAATTGGGTTTTGGGCTTGGACGGCTTTCTTCCCTTTGCTACTTTAAAAAATTGCAGGTCTGGTGAGGCTGGGGCTGTCGGCTGGTAAGCATACAGAAATTAGTAAGTTGGGTTTAGTTGGCTGCAAGTTTTGAAAGGGCGTGTTGCAGGTCGGATGGAAGATCGCTGGTGAACTCCATGTATTCGCCGGTACGAGGATGGTTAAAGCCAATCTTCGCCGAGTGCAGGAACTGGCGGGATAAGCCGAGTTCTTTGCTGGCGTCGAAATCTTTTGGCGCGCCACCAGTGTAGAGTGGGTCGCCAACAACTGGGTGGCGAATGTATTCCATGTGCGCTCGAATCTGGTGGGTTCGGCCGGTTTTGATAGTGCAGTCCAGCAGCGTGAAATTGCCGTGCGGCGTCTCGAGACGCTCCCAAACTTCGAAAGTCGTGATGGCGTTTTTGGCCTTGGGGTCGTTGGAGGCAACCATCTTCGGGCGCTTGTTAAGGGTCCGAAGCAGAGGCACGTCGATCTTGCCATTGTCTTGCTTGACGTGGCCAAACACCAGGGTTTTATATTGCCGAAGCGTGCTGTGCGCTTTCATGGCGGCACTAAGAGTCATGCCAGCTTGATTAGTTTTTGCGCAAACCATAAGCCCCGAAGTATCGGCATCCAGGCGATGCACAATGCCGAGGCGACGGTGGTCATCCTGAATGTCGCAAAGGTTCTCCTTGCCACAGTGAGCGACCAGCGCGTTTACCAGCGTGCCGTTATCGTGGCCGTTTGCCGGATGGCAAACGAGCCCAGGTTGCTTGGAAATAACGAGGATGTCCTCATCTTCGTAGCGAATATCAAGGGGGATGTCCTCGGCTTCGACAGCAAAGCTATTGCTCGCCTCTTCTCAGGTAACTTCCTCACCTTGATCAAGTTTGTAGTTCTTGGGCTTAGGGGTGCCATTGACTTGCACCTTGCCTTCGTCACAAAATCTTGCAGCCACACTACGGGAAGGATAGGCATTTAACATCGCAAGAAATGCGTCAAGGCGCATCCCAGTATTTTCTTCTTTTACAAGCACAATAAACTTGTTGAATTAAGAAGAAATCTTGGTTGCTCTTCTTAGCGCAAACGCCGAGGCCAAAGCAATAAACGCAAAGCCAATAATAATATACAATCCATTATCTCCAGTTGCTGCTATATAGCTTGTTTCAGGAGAAAGGACCTCAATTTGTGCTTCGCCATCTATTAACTGGCCCTCGCTAAATGTGTAATTGCCATTAGACAAAGCAATTTGATATTTAACCGTGTGTATTCCTGGAGCGCATGAACCTCCAGCAATTACACAAGAGTTTACAACATAGTCAACATTTTCTGTTAATACAGCTCCCTCACTTAAGTTGCTGAATATTATATTTTTGATTTTTGCTGAAAAGTCACCTTCGCTGTAGGTTTTTGGCTCAAACTCTACAAAGTCAATACCAATTTCTCGCTTCGAAATTTCTACGGTCGATGTTCCAACTGCCGAAGCGCCGTTTGAACCAAAGGTGTAATTTTTAACATTGCTTGTAAGTTCAACTTGATAGGCTATGTTGCGCGTTCCAACATTTTCAGTTTCATCAGTAATTCTAGCAACGGGAACTGTGTAATCCGTGTTGCGGACAAGTACTTCCTCCGCCGAAAGACCAGCAAATGTGACATTATCAATTTCTACATCAAAGTCATTAAATGCATATTGTCTATTTTCAGCTGTTGCGCTAGCTAGTTGAATGTATTTCTTATTAATTTTTACTGTCGAAGTAGTATCAACTTCGTCTGTTCCATTGACAAACTCATAATTTGTGTTAAGAAGTTTTACTTTACATGAAATATTATGATCACCAGCATCGCAATTATCATCTGTAATTTTAGCCTGGTCGGGATGTTCACTTTCGCTATATACATAAATTTTGTAGTCAGTACCGTATGTGAAAGTTTCCGCGTCTGGCAAATTAATAAAGTTTGCATTTTTTGCGACAACAAAATAATTATCTTTTTCGAAGGCGCGGTTCGTAGCTTTTACAGAGTGTAGACTTATGCCAGCTTTCGTTATTGTGATTGTTGAAGATCCGGTTGTTTCTTGCGAAGGACTTCCCTCAGTCCCAAAAGACACATTTGTTGCATCATTTAGCTTGATTGTGTATTGGACTTGGTGCTCTCCTGCACCGCAAGAGCCATCAGAAATTTCACTACTTACAATTTCATAATCATTTTCTGGTAAAGTAATAGGGTCACGTGAAGATATAAATTTAACATCTGTTATAGCTGCATTGAGATTGCCAGGTCTATATTCACGATCTGGAATAGTGACGCTATCAATATCGGTATAAAGTTTTGTTATTATATATGTCGCTTTAACAGTAGCTGTTGATAAATATACAGGGTAATCTAGCGCTTCTCCAGAACGAATCTCCACAACCAAATTTAAGTTTTTAGTTGTTCCATCTTGAACCTTCGGGGTATCGAAGTCTACGAGTTCTGGCTTAACAGTAACTTTACCCTCATATGCTGACGGAACTGTAATCTTTATGTCTTTTAAGATTGTTGCATTGCGCAATGTTGTAGTGCCATCATATTCTTTTGATACAGTCACAGAGCTAGAAGGATCAACCTCAATTGCTATTTGCTTTACAACATAGTATTCCGTAGTTAAAACAACACTAGAAATGTCATCGGGCTGTGTATAAGAAGCTTTTATTTTTTGGTACTTATCCGCAACTTCGTCTATTACTTCTATTATTATATCTGTTTCAGGTATTGTATCTCCTAATACAGTTCCTGTAGGAAAATGGGTTCTGGAAAACTCTGGCTTAAACCAAGGCATATCAGAATTTTCTTGCTCTTCAGGAGCAGTGTAGGTATGTAACCCTGTTTCTGGATCGATATAGCCACCAACACAATCGATGGTACATTCATCATTAGGGTAAAATTCTTCTATTTCAGCATTGCGCCCTCAATATCCGGGTAGGTCTTTAGTTCTACTTTCAAGTACAGACGAAAATACTTTACCTGGATCTCCAGTAAGATTACTTAAGCCACCATTACCACCAGAGCCACCTTTTGTGTCGTCTCCTTTTTCATGATTGTTCATATCAGTGCCGGCACCACCATTACCAGGAGCGCCTACACTAGAGTTTTCTCCATCTTGGGCTTTTTTTACATTATCAGCACATACATAAGGGTTTGCAAGCCCACCAAATCCCATGAGAGGATAATAGCCAAATCCAGCACCGCCGCCACCGCCGTTGCATGCATAAATCTCTGCATCCATAAAAGCGCCGTCAAAATCAATGCCGCCACTTCCACCTGCGCCGCCACCTGCGCCGCCAGCTCCGCCTGTACCTATTGCGCAACCAAGAAATGGAAAGCCACCAGAACCACCGGCTCCGCCGCCTCCAGCACAAGGACGCCATCCAAAACCGTCTCATTCATCATATGCGCCATAAGCGGATGCTTCAATTATTGATGATGGCCCAAGTGTACCAGCAATTGCATTAACAAGCATATCTCCCGTTATTCATATATTTCCAGAATTTAAAGACTTAGGCGAATTTGAGCCATCTGATCCGTTATTTCCGTTTATTTCTGCTGTTTGATCATCGGAATAGATTCCCTCTGTCTGAGGAGCCCCTTGTCCTCCTACCGAACCTTTAGTGCCAATTGCTGCCGCAATTCCTCCTCCGCCAGAACCGCCAGCACCACCAGTTCCGCTATATAAATCCTTATCTAAGCCTGACGTAATTCTGCCATTTCCACCTACTTCGCCAGCTCTTGTAACAGCATCATCAACATAATTTCCGCTGGTTGCGTTTAATGTGCCTCTACCTTTTATTGTAAGAGTTGAGCCTTCTTTAACTTCTATACCACACCCCGAAGGAGTTGAGCCAAACCCACTTCCGCCAGTAACTGTCAATACAGGTCAGTGCCCGTCTTCGCATTTTTCGAATATCAAGGTGATGTCCGAATCTGAGCCAATAATAAGTGCCGACTCTCCATTCTTTGTAGACGTTACGGTTATATCTTTATTAATAAAGTAAGGTTTGTCTTTTGGATTTATTACCTCTCCAGGAGTAATGCTTTCAATATAATATGCGCTATGATCGCCATAAATTCCATCTCAATAATCTTTAGTTGCGTAATTAGGATCTGGGTTGCCTTCAAAATTTTTCGTTTGAATTACTTGGGCATGCGAACTTTCGTAATCAGCATATGCTCTAGAAGCGCTAATTCCATACCCTATTAAAAATAAGATTACAGAAAATAAGCAAATTGAAATTACAATGGGTTTGATTAAAGATTTTTGATGTTTTGCGTGGTACATTTTCAATCCTTTCATTAGCACACAACATTTTTATTATACCAAAAATTCAACGATTATCTCTTAAATGACATATATAAAAGATTAGTTACGAGGATTAGGATGCCACAGGTGACACCTATATCCGCGATGTTGAAGACCGGGAAGTCCATGAAGTCAAAGCAGATGAAATCTACCACGTAGCCTGTGATGAAGCGGTCAACCGCATTACCGATTCCCCCAGCAGCCACAATAGCAACAGAGAGAAGCTGAATAGTGCTAAATTGAAATTTTGGTTTGCTAGTATTTTTGGAACGGGAGTTGTAAAGCTCAAGCAGCAAAGGAAGTGCTAAAAGCGCGAAGGAAATCACAACAGAAATCACGCCCAAGACGATGGTTCCATTTGCAAACATTCCAAATGCTGCTCCAGTATTATGCACAAGCGTTAAGTGGAAAATCCCAAGGATGGAATCACTAATATCTTGCCCCAGACTGAACTGCCCGCTATCAAAATAGATTTTGGTGAGGCGGTCAATCGCGAATCAAATGCAAGTTGCAAGTGTGAGTATAAGCGCGATTCGGCGAAGCTTTGTCGCGCGAAAATTATTCGTCATACTTAAAGCCTAGGTCATCGAGCACATGGCCGCAGCGGTCGCAGACGCCGTGTTCGTTAAGCTCGCGGTAGTTCCAGCAACGAGGGCACTTCTCGCCTTTGGCCGGGGTAATTTCAACCCGAATCTCCTCGCCTTCGAAGTTAATTTCGCTATCCGAGCAAACAAAAAGCTCTTCGAAGGTCCGGCTGCCCATCGCTTCAACTAAGCCCTTGTAACTTTCAGGCAAAGTCATCTTGGCACCGGTCTCTTGACTCTTTTTGAACTCGCCCGCAACAACTTTTTCCTCGAGCGCGCGAGTGTAGGCGTCGCGAACCACGAGCAACTTGCCATAATCTTCAAGCGCGGATTTCATTTGATCCTCACTGACCGAAGGCACAAAATCGTCTAGCTTAGGCCAACCCGCAAGTTGAACGCTTGGAACTTCGTCAGCTTTATAGTACGACCAAACTTCCTCGCAAGTAAAGCTAAGAATTGGACTTAAAATGCGAACCATAACCTCAAGCACGTTGCAAAGCGCAGTTTGAGCACTTCGGCGTTCGTGCGAAGTTTTAGCATCCGAGTACAGGCGATCCTTCGCGATGTTCATATAAATCGGCGAAAGCTCATTGTTGATGAAGTTGAAAATTCGCTGACTGATGCTGTGGAAACGGTAGTTGTTAAAGTCATCAGTGGTGTCGCGCAAAATCTCATAAACGCGAGCGATGATCCAGCGATCCGCCGGGAAGAGATCTTCCCACTTAGTAACAGCATCTTTATTATCGTCGAAGTCATAAAGGTTGCCTAAAATGTTCTTGAAAGTATTTCGGATGGTGCGGTATGAGTCGGTTACGCGTTTGAGAATCTCGTCGTCAATACCAACGTCCTGGCTGTAATCGACACTTGCAACCCAAAGACGAAGCACGTCCGCGCCAAAGTTTTTCATAACATCGGCCGGGTCAATTACGTTGCCCTTGCTCTTAGACTGCTTCTTGCCTTCGCCGTCCACGATAAATCCGCAATGCATAACTTGCTTATAAGGTGGCACGCCATAAGCGCCAATAGAAGTTAGCAACGAAGACTGGAACCAACCTCTGTGCTGGTCAGAACCTTCCAAGTACATCTCCGCTGGGAAGTGAAGGCCATCGGCCTCGCGATGCTTGCAAACACTTGTGTGCGAAACGCCGCTCTCCCACCAAACATCCAAAATATCTTTTTCCGGCTCCAGATCTGCGCAACCGCAATTCTCACATTTAATACCGTCAGGCAAGTATTCCTCTGGTTTTTTGGTGAACCAAGCGTCAGCGCCTTCGGTGTTAAAGAGCTCAATAACAGCGTCGAAGGTCTCGGCCGTCGCGACAGTCTCGCCGCACTTCGCGCACTTAAAAACAGGGATTGGAACACCCCAGGAACGCTGGCGAGAAATACACCAATCAGGCCTCTCCTCCACCATGGATCCGATGCGGTTTTTCGCCCAATCTGGAATGAATTGGACATCCTCTTTAATGGCCTTACCAGCATCTTTGCGAAGGCCAGTTTTATCCATGCTAACAAACCATTGATCGGTCGCACGGAAAATTACAGGCTCATGGCATCGCCAACAATGAGGGTAGCTGTGGCTGATGTCTTGTTTAGCAACCAAGACACCTTCGCTCTTCAAATACTCAATAATCTTAGGGTTGGAATCGTCAACATCCAAGCCCGCGAACTGCCCCGCCTCTTCGGTGAGCACGCCATTATCGTCAACAGGCATCAAGGTTGGAATGCCAAACTGCTGTCCTACCAAATAATCCTCTTGACCATGACCAGGAGCAGTATGAACAGCACCCGTACCAGAATCAAGCGTTACGTGGTCGCCGTAGATGATTGTGCCTTTAAGATCCTTGCGAATCGGACAAGTGTATTTATAGCCTTCAAGCTCCTTGCCAAGAACCTTGCCAGGAAGAACTTCGTATTTATCCCAACCAGCCGCCTCGGCAACATCTTTTACCATATCAAGTGCGAAAAGCATGTTTTTACCATTCGCATTAACAACGCCATATTCGGCTTCCGGAGCTAGCGACACTGCAGTGTTTGCGGGAAGCGTCCAAGGAGTTGTTGTCCAAATTAAGACATATAGTTCGTCGACATCAAAGGCGTCCGGAACTTTATCCATTAAAAAGTTTACAAATATCGAAGGCGAGGTCTCATCGCCATATTCAATCTCGGCCTCGGCCAAAGCCGTGTGACAATGCTTACACCAGTGAATTGGTTTACGGCCTCGATAAACCGCGCCATCGAGATACATCTTCTTAAAAACCTCAACATTACCAGACTCATAGTTTGGCGTAAAAGTTAGGTATGGATTGTCCCAGTCCGCATTAACACCCAGGCGCTTAAAGCCCTCGCGTTGAACATCGACGAATTTCTCGGCCCATTCACGACACAAACGACGAAGTGTTGGCGTGTCGATCTTTGCCATTTTCTCGGGGCCCAGCTTCTCCTCTACCATGTGCTCAATTGGCTGACCATGGCAGTCTCAACCTGGGATATAAGGAGTGTAGAAGCCTTGCTGCGCCTTCGACTTTACAACGAAGTCTTTCAAAATTTTATTGAAGGCATGACCTAAGTGAATTGGACCATTTGCATAAGGAGGTCCATCGTGCAATACAAAAGGCTCTCCATCCTTATTCTTGTCCAGAACCTTATGATAGATATCAGTCTTATTCCATGCCTCTAACCTCTTCGGTTCGTTCTCGGGCAAGTTGCCACGCATCGGAAAATCCGTTTGCGGCAAATTCATTGTTTCTTTAAACGACTGCGACATATTTACGCTCCTAAATTACTCAAAAAGTGCATTTTAGTATAAAACAATGGGCGTAAATTTAGACAATTATTTATTGCTTTCTGCGGACTTGTAAAACCAAATAAGACAAACAACCCAGGATTGCGATTACCGCAATTACAGTGGCGATAGTGTTTGCTAGATTATCCCCTGTTTGCGCAACGTTGCCGTTAATTTCTTCTGGGCTTGGCGGGTCCGGAGTTGGCGTTGGAGTCCCCTGGCCTAGAACAAAAAATTTCGAATCTGTAGTTTCAATATTATAGTTATCTGTCACCGCGTTGCTTAGCAAATTACAATGGATCTCGTAAACGCCGGGCGCCTCGCCTTCTTCACGAACAAGCTGGTAATCTACTTGAGGCTGCAAGCTCTCGCCATCAACCAAACCCAAAACTTGAGCTGTCAGTTCAGGCTCGGCCTCTCCTTCGTTTTTATACGCCGCATCTGCAACAATAGTAGCATCCTTTTTAAAGATTGTTAGTGTTGCCGTATCTTGAACATCGTCATAACCTTCGCACGTAATTTTAAAGGCAATTTCATATTCCCCAGCATTTTTAAACTTTGGCGGATCTTCTTTCCAAGTTGTATGGGATTCGTCAGTTGAATATAAGACTTTGGCGTCTGTAAGTGTAGTATCAACAAGATCTATACTAAAAACATGGTCTTTAGCATCGTATACACCATTAGATGAATTAACTTTATATTTTAAACCAGGCTCAAAATAAATGTCAAAATCTGCAGTAGTAACATACGTGCCCGACAGATCATAGTTGGTGCCAAATTTACTAAGGCCAGAAGCTGTCAAGGACGGTGTTAATGTCTTAGTAGTTGGGTTATTTGTTTCGCTAGCTTTAACTTCGTAGTCTGCTGGCTTAAGCTCATCCTTAAACTTCAGCCCTTCAGCATGGGCTGTAAAGGTTGGGTCTGCTGCTCGACCCGATTTACTTGCTGGGTCTGCAACAAGCTTGAAATCCTTGGCTTTATTAATTGTTAGAGTGGTCTTGGTTTCGGGAAAAACATAATTATTTCCCCGAAGCCAGTGGAACTTTACCTCATAGCCAGTTGCTGAAGCAGTTTCGCCAGTTTGCCTTGTTATAACATAATCTACGTCTTTAACAGGGCTATCGCCAACCACAAGTCCGTTAAAGTTCACGTCAAAATTAGGATCTGCATCTCCATAATCCTTCGTGTAGGTAGCTTGATCAAAGGATACTGTTGCAGTTGTGACAGGTTTAATTTGAACTGTTACATTTCCGCTTGTGTCAATGTAGCCATCTGCACTTAGCTTATAATAAATAATGTAGCTTCCAACATCCGAATATGAAATTTCATCATCTTGATAAGTAACACCATCGTAACTGTACTCAACTTTTGGGTTAATAGGGTCTGTCGCCTCAACCGAAACACCATGCGACTGAAGGTCATAGGTGCCCGTAAAGCCCGAAACACTAGCAATCATGGGTTTTTCGTGAAGCAAAGTCCAACCCTCAGGCAATGTACTTGAAGATCTATCCTCGGGAACATCAAGGGAATCTGGGGCGTATAATTTTCCTGAAAAGCTAACATTCTGGAGTCAATCTGCCGTAGCTTCTAAGTCTCAGTCTTCAAAACCAATGCATACTTCATCCAGCTTTCAGCAATTACCAAACATATGAGAATAACACCTTGATGCTAAATTTTTAGCAGGAAGATAAGGTGCTTTTTCAATTAGCGTACTAGAAAACATTCGCGTATAACATCCTTCGGATAATTGCGTTGCGTTTAGCTTACAATTAAGATTGTATAATTTGATACAACTATCAAACATATACTGGCATTGGTCAGAGCTTACTTCATCAGAAGAAAACGATACTATTTCAAACTCAGGCGTACTAATTAAATTGGTGCAACCAGAAAACATATACTCAAAACAATTAGAAGGAAGATTTTCTTTTGCTGAAATATAAGATACATTAACTAGATCAGTGCAACCATAAAACATGAGAGCATAACATTCATTTTTTAATTTTGTTGCTGGCAAATCTGGCATAGAAACTAAGCCTTGTTGCGAGTAGAATAAAGACCGAAAGCAGTAGTCCGAAGGAATTTCGGTTTCGTTGCCATCTCCATTAAGCAAACTCATGATGCTTCCTCCTGCCTTAACCATAGAATTTTCCGGAAATTTAAAAAGACATGATTTTAGTCCCCCATAAGAAAAAGTAGTGTTATTAATGCCCTTTAAATAAACCTTCGCTGAAAACTCAACAGAAGTGCCTAAAGTATAATCTGTTCATGAAACAGAGGGATCATATGAGTATAGTATACGCACATCAGGCGCTTCAGGATCTCTTTTGCTTAATTGAAAATAACAAGTTTGCCCTGGGGTTGCGGGTTCAAAGTACATATAGTTGGGGTCTTCGTTTGGGAGGATGTTGTTGATAAAATCTTGGATGCCTGCAAGCAGGCCCTTGTCTTCGTTCTTTGTGTCTGCTGACTCATTTTGATTATTGGTTTCTTCGGATGTGGTTTGTACTTCTTCGGCGTTTGTGGCAAATGCGAGCACCGGAATGGCCAGTGCGGCAATTAAGACAAGCAAAGAAAATACAATTAAAAATGACTTCTTCCTTTTCAAAAACATAGATACCCCTTTTATAATTTAATAAGTTGCTATTTTATAACTTTCTGCGGATTTGTAAAGCCAAATAAGACAAACAACCCAGGATTGCAATTGCTGCAATTATTGTAGCAATAGAATTGGCTAGATTATCCCCTGTTTGTGCAACGTTGCTATTAATTTCCTCTGGGCTTGGCGGGTCCGGTATGGGCGTTGGAGCCCCCTGCCCAAGAATAAAAAACTTGGAACCTGTCGTTGTAATATTGTAATTATCAGTCACTGCATTGTTTAACAAATCACAATGAATCTCGTAAACGCCAGGGGCCTCGCCTTCGTCACGAACAAGCTGATAATCTACTTGAGGCTGCAAGCTCTCGCCATTAACCAAACCCAAAACTTGAGCTGTCAACGCAGGCTCGGCCTCACCTTCGTTTTTATAACCCGCATCAGCAATAATCGTGGCGGAACGTTTTTCTATGTTTACGCTCTCTTGGGCTTCAATTGTTTCGTAGCTTGGATCAGTTGGTGTAATCCTGTAATAGACAATTTGTGGAGTTGCCGTCGCGTCTGTGAATGTTGGATTTGCCTCACTGTATTCACCACCATCATACTTATATTCGATCTTATAAGCCTCAGGGGCTTGAACCTGCACGTTTATAGAATGTGGACTGCCATCATAAACAACAGATACCCCCGAAGATGTATAGGAAATTTTATTATAATTTTTTACGAATAATTTTGAATTAATCAAACTGGGATTGTAATTATCTAACACCGAAGATCTACCAGCAGCAAGCGCAACAACAATGTCGTATGAACCTGGAGCTGGAATATCACCTGCAACAGAACTTAAAGTATAATCTGTTGCAGGAACCGACTCACCCTCAACCATGCCTGTGACTTCGGCATCAAAAGTAGGCTTAGCTTCTCCATTGTAAATTTCTTTGTACGATGCCTTGATTGACATATCTTTCTTTGCAATGGACAACGAAGACAGATCTGAAATATCTTCATAGCCTGGACAAGTTATTTTAAACGCAACTGAAAAAGTCCCCGCATTTTTAAACTTTGGAGGATCTTCTTTCCAAGTTGTGTGGGATTCGTCAGTTGAATATAGTACTTGAGCGTCTGTAAGTGTAGTATCAACAATATCTATACTAAAAACATGGTCTTTAGCATCGTATACACCATTAAATGAATTAACTTTATATTTTAAACCAGACTCAAAATAAATGTCAAAATCTGCAGTAGTAAGATACGTGCCCGACAGATCATAGTTGGTGTCAAATTTACTAAGGCCAGAAGCTGTCAAGGACGGTGTTAATGTCTTGGTGCTTGGATTATTTGTTTCGCTAGCTTTAACTTCGTAGTCTGCTGGCTTAAGCTCATCCTTAAACTTCAGCCCTTCAGCATGGGCTGTAAAGGTTGGGTCTGCTTCTCGGCCCGATTTACTTGCTGGGTCTGCAACAAGCTTGAAATCCTTGGCTTTATTAATTGTTAGAGTGGTCTTGGTTTCGGGAAAAACATAATTATTTCCCCGAAGCCAGTGGAACTTTACCTCATAGCAAGTTGCTGAAGCAGTTTCGCCAGTTTGCCTTGTTATAACATAATCTACGTCTTTAACAGGGCTATCGCCAATCACAAGTCCGTTAAAGTTCACGTCAAAATCGGGATCCGCATCTCCATAATCTTTCGTGTAGGTGGCTTGATCAAAGGATACTGTTGCGGTTGTGACAGGTTTAATTTGAACTGTTACATTTCCAGTTTTTTCAGTGTAGCCATCTGCACTTAGCTTATAATAAATAATGTAGCTTCCAACATCTGAATATGAAATTTCATCTTCTTGATATTCAATACCATCGTAACTATACTCAACTTTTGGGCTAACAGGGTCAGACGCTTCAACGGATACGCCATGTGACTGACCATCGTAAATGCCCGAAAAGCCTGAAACATTAGCAATAATTGGCTTTTCATTAATCAATGTTCAACCCTCTGGCAATGTACTTCCGGATCTATATATGGGTTCTTGAAGAGCTGAGGGTCCATAAAGAATCCCAGTATCACTTACTTGATATAGTCAGTCTTCTGTATAAATCATTTCGTAATCTCAAGTTTCGAAACCTACAGAAAGTTCTTTAAGAGTGCTACATCTTTCAAACATGCAATAATAACAATCTGAGAGTAATGTTTTAGCAGGAAGATTAGGCCCTTTTTCTAATGCAGAACATCCATAAAACATATTTTTATAGCAAGAAGGGGCTAATTCTGTTGCTGGAAGAGTACTTGTTATTCTTAGGTTAGTGCACATATAAAACATGGAATCATAGCAACCATCTTTTAATGAAGTGGCTGGAAGCTCAGGCATAGAAAACAGCTGAGTACAAAAACTAAACAGGCGGGCAAAACAAGTCACACTAGGAATAGCAGTTTCGTTTCCATTACCGTCTAAAAGGCTCATTATGCTACCGCCAGCATATACACTATTAGAGAACACGAAATGATTATAACTGTCATAGTCTTTACAAAATGCTTCGTTTCCAGTACCTTTTAAATATACCCTAGAACTAAAATATACATAGCCCCCTAATGTATAATCACTTCAAGGACCGTTAGGATCAAACGCGTACTGAATACTTACAACAGGTGCTCCAGAGTCTTGAGGCAATCCAAAAGAACATGTCTCACCTGGTATTACGGGTTCGAAGTAGAGGTAATTGGGGTCTTCGTTTGGGAGGATGTTGTTGATAAAATCTTGGATGCCGGCAAGCAGGCCCTTGTCTTCGTTCTTTGTGTCTGCTGACTCATTTTGATTATTGGTTTCTTCGGATGTGGTTTGTACTTCTTCGGCGTTTGTGGCAAATGCGAGCACCGGAATGGCCAGTGCGGCAATTATGACAAGCAAAGAAAATACAATTAAAAATGACTTCTTGCTTTTTGAGCTCATAGAAACTCCTTTTGCTTTATTGGATTAGATTGATTATACACTAAAACTCAACTACTAAGTTATTAAGTCCCATTGTATTATAGTATTGTGCTTTTTTAGCCATATTTAATACCATACCGACACCAATAGCTGCAGTTTTGTCTTTGTTTTCGTTCATTTCCAAATATTTAACAGGATTAAATTCGCGGCAATCGTCACGAGTACGAACAATCCAGGATTTTTTATCGGAGTCATAAACAACACGAATCTCAAATAGATACTTCTTCTTATTCTTCATGCCATGCTCACAAACATTTATGCCAAGCTCTTCGACAGCAAGAGAGATAGCCAGACGGGTCCGAAGATCCGCTCCAAGATTCTTGCAAAAATCGCCAACCTGTTTTGACATATAAACAACGTCGTCAATGTTATCTATCTCTTTTTCAAAAATATGCGACTCTGGAATTTCAAAGCCCTTCGGTAAAACCATGTAGGTAGAAGTATTAAAAGGATTGCCTTTGTTATAACCAGTGAAAAACACAATAATCAAAATAAACACGGTTAAATAACCGAAGACATATGCAAGAGCCGCACCATCTACAAGCATTGTAGGGATAAGCAATGCCGAGAAAACACCAAGTCCAACATTGATCAACGCAGCCAAAATATAAGCATAAATAGGCTTTTTGATACCAAGCAAGAAATATACGAAACTGTCAGAAATCGAGAAGAAGACCATGCTAAGTGTGAAAAGCCTTAATGCACTAACTGCCATTGGATAAGCAGCTTCATCAGCATTAATAAAGAGCAAGCAGCACCAGTCCGAAGTCGCAGCAACAACCGCTGCAATGCATACGTTGAAAATTACGGAATACTTTACAAATGTGTAAACTACATTGCGAAGCTCCTTGACGTTGCGCTCGCCATAGAACATGCCAGATGCCATGTCGGTACAATATGCGATAGCTTTTGCAACAGCCATTAAAATACCAGCAAAGCTAACGATTACAGTTACGGCGGCCAATGCATCGGTACCTGCAGATTGAAGAACAACCAAATTAACAATCATCTTGATAACCATGCTTGTTCCAGTTGCAATTGCGTTGGTCAAACCGTTAACAATGATGTCTGCAAAATATTTTCACTTAAAGACCTTAAGAGAAATCCTCAAGGTTGTATTAACGCGGAAATACCCAATAAGCAAAATGCTAATCATTATGAAATAAGAAATGGAAGTTGAAAGGCCAATTCCCAAAAGGCCCATGTTAAGGCATACTGCAAGAATATCGAAGCCTACGTTAAAAATAATAAACGCAACTGCAGCACCAGTGCAATATGCAGCTTGATTGTTCATTTGTAAAATGTAGATAAACAAAGACAAAACTCCAAGCGATGGAATGACAAGCAAATAACCTAGCATATAATCGCGAACATAATAGAAAAGCTCGCTACTGTCACTTCCAGCCAAAACTGCAGCGATTTGATTTACAAAAACATAACCTAAGATACATGCAGCGGTGAATACAATAATTGAAAAAACAGCTGCAGAAGAAATCTCATCATTGGCTTTTTGTTTGTTACCAGCACCGATTGACCTTGAACATACAGTCTTAATACCAGTTGTAATAACACCAGAAAGAACACTGGCCATCTGCACGACAGGAAGCACAAGCCCGCATGCGGCCAAGGCTTCGGCACTTAAGAATTTACCAACAATTATATTATCGATATTGGAACCAAGGAGGCTTAATATCGATATACTCAGCTGGATAAAAATAATATTTCGGTATATTTTTCCTACCATAATAGCAGGCTATACCCCCCTGTATATAGCGCATAATTTCTGCATATTCTACCAGATTCTCTTGCAATTATAACTGGAGAGATTTTGCAATACATATTTCTCAAACGATTTGGCGGCGTAGGTATCTGCAATTATGCTAGTAACGAATTTTTTACTGTTTTATTCCAGCTCCTAATTATGCAAACATTCACTACTATTAAGTCACGCATCTACGCACCCTGCAATCTTCCCCAACTAGATTACATTAGTTTTCGTCGCTGTTCATAAAACAATATTTCTTAGAATTCGTTGAGCAAATTGCAGATACCTACGCCACCAAAATG
>JAZUHG010000032.1:0-11968 GCA_045641605.1 Phoenicibacter sp.
TTACTTTTGACAGGTCTGGACCAGTAGACAAATTTATGCAATCTTGAAACATGGACTGACAACCATTAGATCCAATAGTGATTATACTTGACAAGCTAGATACATTCATTAGCTCTTTGCAACCCTGAAACATTGATTGACAGCCACTGTCGGCAATAGAAGTTACTTTTGACAATCCTGATATTGTTGTTAACGCATTGCAACCCTGAAACATAATATAGCAACCTTTCAAATTAATTTGGACGGTTTTTTGCATGCAGTCAATTTCTAAAAGATTTTTGCAATCTTGAAACATTGATTGGCAAGCTTGATTATTAATTGTTGTAATTTTTGAAAAACAAGAAACTTTTTTTAGTGCCTTACAATCCTGAAACATTGACTGACAGGCACTACCACCAACAAAATTTGTTTCTAAAAGAACTGAAGCTTCTGTTATGGACATACAACCTTGAAACATTGATAGACAGCCGCTTCTTTCAATAGAAATTACATTTGGCAATTCAATCATTCCTGTTAGTTTTGCACAATCTTGAAACATGGAGTGACAACCCTCAGATCCGATAGAGCTTACGTTTGACAGGCTAGGTACATTCATTAGTTCCTTACAACCCTGAAACATTGACAAACAACCATTTGCATCAACAGAAATTGTTTCTGACAATCCTGATATTTCTTTTAGCGCTTCACACCCTTCGAACATGAAATAACAGCTGCCTTCTCCTATATCTGAAATTTTTGATAAACAAGAAGCTTTTGCTAATGCCTTGCAACCCTGAAACATATATTGGCAAGAATTCTTATTAAGTGATGTAATCTTTGATAGACCCACAACTTCATTTAGGGACGTGCAGCCCTGAAACATGTTTGAACATCCAGCTTCTCCTATAGATGTCACGTCAGACAAATTAATCACTCCCTTAAGATTTTGACACCCTTGAAACATTGATTGACAGCCGTTGAGGGCAATCGATGTAACGTCAGACAAGTCTGGAGCAGATGATAAATTTATACAATCTTTAAACAAATATCTCATACAACAAAAACCTATCGAGGAGTCATTCCCTAACAAGCTAGTTATGTCTCCTGAAGAATCAATTAACCCATTAGTGTTAAATACAAAATGATAATATCCGTCAAGTGAAGACAGAGTACTTCCTTCCCCCTTAAAATAGATTTTATTACCACTTGAAGGAAATTCTAATTTTGTGCCAAACTCATATTCTGTTCAAGCGTCACCATAAGAATAAAATATCTTTTTATTTTGAGGTCATCCGAACTTGTCTATACTTACTGTTGCCGGTGTACTACCAACAGAAGTAAAGTTTAGGCAGTCTTCAATATCTTCATTGCTTGAATTTGTATTTGTTGAATCGTTACTAGCTCTTTCAACATCAAACTGTTCGCTATCATTTCCTGAGATGTCGGCAACAGCAAACTTAAAACCACATAAGACGAACAAAGAAACTATACAAACAGCCAAAACAATATGGAGTTTGCTTTTTAAGAAATTGACTATATATAATTTTTTTACATGATTACCAGCCATTATTTTCCTTTCATTTTATAAATAGCATGTTTAATGATTTCTTTATTATAAAGCATTTTTTTATTATCGTTTCATGATATTATATGTGAATCCTGAAACTTCAAAGTTATAATATAAACGAACTCAAGGAGGAAATCATGAAAAAGGTAATCTTATTTTTAGCTGACGGCACCGAAGAGTGCGAAGCGCTTATAACTGTTGACTTGCTCCGAAGAGCTGGTCTCGACGTCACAACTGTCTCTATTATGGACGATATTAAAGTAAGAACTTCGAGTGACATTGTGGTTGAAGCTGATGTAATGATCGATGGCGTTAATCTAGATGAAGCCGATATGCTGGTACTTCCTGGTGGTATGCCGGGCACTAAATATCTAGGCGAATGTGAGCATCTTTGTAATAAGGTCGTTGAGTTTAATGAGGCCGGCAAGAAACTTGCTGCAATTTGTGCCGCCCCTAGCGTTCTTGGAAAACTTGGAGTCTTGAAAGGCAAAAAGGCAATTTGCTACCCTGGCTTCGAAGATGCATTAGAGGGTGCAACAATTAGCGATGTTGACCCGGTAACCGACGGCAATGTAACAACAGCTAGTGGCCTTGGACACGCTATTCCTTTTGCCTTAGAAATCATCAAGGTATTAATCGACGAAGAAACCGCAAACAAAGTTGCTTCGGAAATCGGATATATATAAGATTGTCTCAACGGCCATTGAGGCTGTACTGCCCGACAAAAGTGTCGAAGAAGCTTTATCTTCTCTTCAACTCGAAGGAAATATCCATATTGTCGCAATTGGTAAAGCTGCCTGGCTCATGGCAAGCGCGGCTAGCCACGCTCTCGATGATAAATATGTTGGTGGTATATGTATTACCAAATATGCACATTCCCAGGGTGACATCCCCAGAATTAAGATCTTTGAAGCAGGACATCCCACCCCCGACGCAAACACCGTTAAAGCTACACAAGCAGCAATTGACTATGTTCAACGTTTAGACGAAGATGACACAATTTTATTTCTTGTTTCTGGAGGTGGCAGCGCCTTGTTTGAATGTCCTAATTGCTCTTTAGAAGAATTTATCAAAATAAATGACGAACTTCTTGCGAGCGGTAAAGACATTAAGGAAATAAACTCTATTCGCAAACAATATTCGAATGTAAAGGGCGGCAAATTCGCAGAAATTTGTAAACCTGCAAAAGTTATTAACTTAATTTTGTCTGACGTTTTAGGCGATGACTTAAAGTCTATAGCTTCGGGTCCTACGATCGCCGAAGGTGTCGATTCTTGCTTGGTTGGCAACCTACCTAAATTAATTAGTGCCGCAGTTAGGGCATGCGAAGAATTGGGTTATAAACCGATTGTTGTCAACGAAAGTATGACTGGAATTGCACGAGAAGAGGCAGAGATCTTTGCTCACGAAGCACTAAAATACGCTGACCAACCAGAGAAGATTGCTCTTATCTCTGGCGGTGAAACAGTTGTAAAACTAACGGGAACTGGTAAGGGCGGAAGAAATCAAGAATTCGCCCTGGCCTGCGCTCCCCTTATTAAAGGTAAAAGCATCACAATATTTAGTGTAGGTAGCGACGGAACCGACGGCCCCACAGATGCTGCTGGCGGTTACGTTAATGGCAAATCCATGGAATTATTCCGCGAAGCAGGTATAGACGTGCAAAAATATCTTGACAATAATGATAGCTATCACGCACTAAAGGCTACAAATCAGCTAATAATAACCGGTCCAACGGGGACAAACGTCAACGACATTGCTGTAGCTTTAATTAACTAATCTCTTTTTTCTTTCAGCTTCAATTTCTTTTCGAGTAACATGTCAGCAATCAAGCTTTGGATATCCCTTATGCTCGTCCACATAAAAAACAGGATTTAAGCCTTGCTTCTTCTGATTGTCAAAATCCTTTAGCAGCCTAAAGACTCACTTACCTAAGAAGAATAATGACAAAATATTAATGATAGCCATGACTCCCATGAAGATATCAGCAATACCTCAAGCAAGGTCAAGACTCATCATCGATCCCATAATAATTGGAAGTAAGCATAATACGCGGAAGACCTTCAAAGCTTTTTCGCTCTTTGATATAAATGCAAAGTTGCTCTCGACATATGAATAGTTGCCAATTATGCTACTAAAAGCAAAGAAGAAAATTGCAACCGTCATGAAGTGAATCCCAAACTCTCCTACTGTACTTGTTAGAGCTTGCTGAACAAGAGGCATTCCGTTTAGAGCATAAGCAGCATCTGGTTGCTGAACAACATAAATCATAACCATAAAAGCAGAGCTTGTACAAATAAAGAATGTGTCGATGTAAGCAGATAGCGACTGAATTAAACCTTGCTTTACAGGATGAGTTACACTGGCACTTGCTGCTGCATTTGGAGCAGAACCCATTCCAGCTTCGTTAGATAGAAGACCTCTCTTAGTACCGTAGAGCAATGCTGCCCCAGCCGTACCGCCAAGAATCGATTCAATGCTAAATGCATTATTAAACATAACTGCAAAAACTTCGCCCATTGAACCAAGATTTGTAAATATAGTTAAAAGCGCAAGTGCTATATAAAGTAGTGCCATAAAAGGAACAATTACCGAAGACACATTGCCAATTGATTTCATTCCACCAAAAATTGTTAATGCGGTTAAAACCATAATGATAAGGCCAGCAATAATATGTATATTGTTTATCCCAATTGGAGCATCTTGAAAATAATAATCCAATGCAGAAACAGCATTAAATGTTTGAAGCCCATTAAAGCCTACCGCAAAAGCAAGCATTAAAGCAACAGCAAAAACAACACCTAGCCATCGCTTACCTAATCCTTGCTCGATATAATAAGCTGGGCCTCCTCTAAAGCCACCTTTTTTGTTCTTTCTCTTAAATAGCTGCGCTAAAGTTGATTCGGCAAATGCCGAAGACGCACCTATAATTGCAAGTATCCACATCCAAAAAACTGCACCTGGTCCACCCATGATAATCGCCGTAGCAATTCCTGCAATATTACCAGTACCAACACGTGAACCCGTAGAAACCATTAAAGCCTGAAAGGAAGACATTGTCTTCTTTCCAGGAGTAGCTTTTTTATCCTTGACATATTTAAACATGTCAGGAATCCATCTAATTTGAATGAACTTTGTTCGAATGCTGAAATATAAACCGCAAAGCAATAAAAGACCAACGATTATTACGGCATACATCCAATCATCGACTTGTTGAACTAATGCGGTAAATGCATCCATATTAAATCCTTTTTACAAATCTTCCGTCGCGTGTATCTATCTGTACTTTGTCACCTTGATTGATATACATCGGGAGCTGAACAACTGCTCCTGTCTCTAGAGTTGCAGGCTTTGTTCCCCCTTGAACAGTGTCGCCCTTAAATCCCGGTTCTGTATCAGTTACTTCAAGCTCTACAAACATTTGAGGCTCGCAAGAAATAAGCTGGCCACCAGCATACAGAAGTTGGCATTCATCGTTTTCTTTAAGCCATTTTGCAGCGTCTCCCAAAACTTCACTTGGGATTGTCTCCTGCTCATAAGTTGTAGTGTCCATTACTACATAGCCACTGCCGTCGTTATACAAGTACTGAGCAGTCTTTTTTTCTACATGAATGCTTTCAAATTTTTGACCGGCATTAAAAGTGTATTCAACAACGCGACTGGTATTAACGTCACGAAGCTTGGTGCGCACAAAAGCGGCACCCTTACCTGGTTTAACGTGTTGGAATTCAACGATAATATTAGGTTTACCGTTGTATTCAATACACATTCCGTTTTTAAAATCTGCTGTTGAAATTGACATAATTACTCCTTATTCTTTTGCATTTCTTCCAGATTTTTCTTAAGCTCCATCATCTGAGACGGGCTCATATTTTGAAGGCCTGGTATCCCCATCATACCACGCTTCTTTTTATTTTTCTTACCCTTCTTACCTTTCTTACGCCTGTTGCTAGTATTGACAGGAACTTGCTCAAAATTAGGTATAAGCTTTTTAAGCATCTTCTTTGTTTGGTTAAAGCGCTGAATTAATATATTGACATCTTGAACCTTAACGCCAGCACCAGCAGCGATTCGAGATCTTCTGCTACCGTTAAGTATTTCGGGTTTTATTCTCTCTTCCTTCGTCATTGAATTAATAATGACGACCATGTTATCCATTACGTGCTCATCTACTTCGCCTTGCTTCATGTTTCCTGGCATGCTCTCCATAATCTTGCCGATGCCGCCCATCCTGCCAATTTGCTTATTCATCGTAATAAAGTCATCGAGTGTGAGCTTGGCCTGAAGCATTCGCTCGGCTTGCTCTTCTTCGATCTCTTGTTGCTCTTGCTCAACAGCTGACTCAATGAGCGAAACAACGTCGCCCATACCAAGAATTCTTTTCGCCATTCTGTCTGGATGGAACTCTTCTAATGAGTCTGGCTTCTCCCCCGAAGACACATAGATAATCGGCTTGCCGGTTACCTCTTTAATGCTAAGTGCGCCACCGCCTCGGGCATCACCATCCATCTTCGACATAATAACGCCATCAAAATCAACTTGATCGGCAAAGGACTTGGCAACATTTAAAGCATCTTGACCAGTCATAGCATCTACAACCATCAAAGTAGAATCGGCATTAGTTGCTTGCTTGATGTTTTTAGCTTCGGTCATCATCTCTTCGTCGACATGAAGACGTCCAGCAGTATCAACAATAACAACGTCTCTTAAGTTATCAACTGCAGCCTTAACGCCTTCTTCGGCAATCTGAACAGCAGTCTTACCGCTTCCTGAACCATTTTCGGAAAGCTTGTCGCGATAAACCATAACGTCGATATCATCAGCCAAAGACTGTAACTGGTCTGCAGCGGCAGGTCTATAAATATCACAAGCAACAAGAAGTGGACTGTGATTTTGCTTCTTTAAAAGATACGCTAGCTTAGCGGCAGCTGTTGTTTTACCAGAACCTTGCAAGCCAACAAGCATGATAACATGAGGACTTTTATTGCCTATATCTAGCTTAGCGTCTTCTTCGCCAAGCAGTTTAGTAAGCTGGTCAAGCACAACCTTCGTAACGTTTTGCGCAGGTGTTAAAGAGTCAAGGATTTCAGCCTTTAAGCACTGCTCTTTTGTGACGTTAACGAAGTCTTTAACAACCTTAAAGTTAACATCGGCCTCAAGCAATGCTAGGCGAATTTCTCTCATGGCAGAGTTGATGTCGTCTTCGGTAAGACGACCTTTCCCCTTAAGGCCACTAAAAATTCCACCTAATCTGTCACTTAAACTCTCAAACATATTAATCAGAGAACAGTTTCTTAAACAATCCTCTTAACTTGCCTTTCTTCTTCTTAGGTTCTTCCTCAATTTCAGGTTCCGGTTCTGGTTCCGGTTCGGGAACAGGTTCTGGCTCTGGTTCTTCCTTAGCTTCTGGAACCTCTTCGATTTCAGGTTCCGGCTCTGGGGTCGGAGCCTGCTCTTCTATCTCTACAACTTCGTCTTCTTGTTCTTCTTCAGCTGGCACTTCTGTAATTTCGTCCTGAACCTCCGACCCCGAATCTTCTTCAACGACCGGTTCTGGCTCAGGTTCCGGTACAGATTCTGGTTCTGGGTCCGGTTCCGGTATAGGCTCTGGTTCTGATTCCGGCTCAGGCTCAGGTTCTGGCTCCTCGCCGATAAAGGCCTTCGCGAAATCTTCCGCATTAAAGTTGCGAAGATCTTCAATCTTCTCACCAACGCCAATTTTTAGAATTGGCAAGTCCAGCTCTTTTGAAATCGCTAAGGCAATTCCGCCCTTAGCAGTGCCATCAAGCTTTGTTACAATCAAACCATCAAGGTCAAGAAACTCATTGAATTCCTTAGCCTGAGTTAGGCCATTTTGACCTGTTGTGGCATCTATTACCAAAATTACATAAACCGGAAGTTTGGACCTCTTCCTGGTAACGTTAACAACTTTTTCAAGTTCCGCCATCAAATCTTTTGACGTATGAAGGCGTCCAGCTGTATCTATTAAAACCAGATCTGTGTCTAATTCTTCGGCACGCTCGATTGTAGCGTAGCAAACACTTGCAGGATCACTTCCGCGCTCGCGAGTAACCATCTCAACATTTGCGCGTTGTGCCCAAACTTCAAGCTGCTCAATAGCAGCGGCTCTAAATGTGTCAGCGCTTCCCAAAATTACGCTAACGCCTAGGTCCGTAGCTTCTTTAGCAATCTTGCCAACAGTAGTGGTTTTGCCTGTGCCATTAATTCCTACAAAAAGAATTACAGCTTTATCCCCTGTTAAAATTCCTTTTTTGTCATGAGCAAACTGCTCGGCAATACGTTCGGACAATAAACTAATAACAGCTTTGGCATCAGGCAATGCCTTGCGCTTGGATTCGTCTTTTAAATTATCGATTATCTCTAAAGTAGCTGGAGCTCCAACATCGGCAGATATCAAGGCCTCCTCAAGACCTTCTCAGAACTCATCATCAAGGTTTGGGCCTTTGTCAAGCAAAACATTAACTTGTTCTTGAAACTTTTCTCTAGTGCTTCCCAGGCCTTTACTGATCTTTTCAAATATTCTAGCCATTGCGCACCTATTTATCTATATTGTGGAGCCTGTCGTCTTTTTCAAGTTTTTGACTAACAACACGTGTAACTCCATCATTTTTCATAGAAACACCATAAAGAACGTTAGCCATCTCCATCGTCCTTCTTTGGTGGGTAATCATGATTAACTGCGTGCTGTCTCTTAAGTCTTCGAGGTACTTAATTAAACGACGAAGGTTTGTATCGTCCAGTGCAGCTTCAACCTCGTCCAAAATATAGAACGGAGTTGAACGTTTTTTATAAACAGCAAACAACAGACAAAGCGCAACTAATGATTTCTCACCACCAGAGAGCAGAGACATCTTGCTGATGTGCTTACCATGTGGTTGAGCTTTAACTTCAACGCCCGAGTTTTCAAGGTCGTTTGGCTCTTCAAGCTCTAGCCTTGCCCTGCCGCCAGGGAACAAAATTGCAAATATCTCTTGGAAGTTTTGGTTGACCTCATCAAATGTATTGATAAAGTCATCCTTCATTCGCTCTTCTATAATAGCATTAATCTTCGATAAGCTAATCTTAGCAGCACGCAAATCCTCAACTTGACCATTTAGGAAGTCAAAGCGCTCTTTAAGTACGTCATATTCCTGCTTCGCGTCTGGGTTAATTACGCCCATGTTTGCGATGCGCCTTCGGAGCTTAAATTGACGCTCTTCTTTCTCTGGCCTATTTTCGATATCTGGCATCTCTAATGCTTTATCAACAGAAATACCCTCGATATTATCAATTGCATCAACGGCATTTTGAACTTGAATCTCTAATTTACCAAGTTCAACTTGAATCTCAGATAGTTTTTGATTCTCTTCGTCAAACTGCTTTCTTGCAGCGTTAGAAGCATTAATTGCGTCATCGGACTGCTTTTGAATTTCGCTTACAGCCTGGTTAACCGAACTGAAGCTCTCATCTAATTTATCGAGATCTTTTTTAGCGGCCTTAGATAGGCTGTCTAAAGTCTGCGAAAGCGCCGAATAAACTTTAGTTAACTTCGCACTGAGCTTAAGCTCCTCAATGTTTTCATTCTCTTTTTGTTCTTGAGCCGAAAGCCTTTCCTTAGCAGAGCCAAGAATCTCCTCATGGGAATTAAGCCTTTCCTTGAGCGCAGCCTCCTTAACAACCATTTCGTTATAAGCAGCCCTCTTTGTATCGGCAAGGGCGCGCGCATTTCTTATCTCTTCGCTAGAACCACTCAACCATTCCTTGGATTGGTCGATCTCGCTAGATGCTTTATCGAGCTTCTTCTTATAGGTTAAAACATTGGAAGATTTAATGTCGTCTTCGGACCAATCATTGCTAAGCCCTGATTTAAGCTCGGCTAAATAATTATTGGCGAAGTCAAGCTCGGCCTTAGCGGTTGCCAAAGTATTTTTGAGTTCGATGTCACTTTGTTGAAGTTTAGTCATCTTTTTGTCAATTTCATCAACTTCACTTTGCGCGGCATCAATCTTTTTATTTAGATCAGAAGCTTCTTTATTCAGTTTCTTTAAATTTTTCTTGTACGACAAAATAGTCCTTGAGCTATCACTGTCGTAAGCGCTATCAACATAGAAAGGTCCCCCAATCAAATATCTACCATCGGGATAGATAATTGTGCCGTCTAAAGAAGCGATGCAAGTACCAATATTTTCTTCCGATGCCTTGAAGGCATCATCGGCATTATCAAAAACAACAACGTTAGACAAGACACCAAGGATGTCGCCTTCGTTAACCTTAACTTCGCTAGACAAGCAAACTCCGCCAAATTTCTTGGCAAGTTTTTCAGCTTTTTCACCTGCATCTTTAGCGTATTGAGAGTTGTCGTTAACAACAAGCCTTAAACTTCCAGAAGCTTCGTTTGCCGCCTTAATTTCCTTTTTGATATCCTTAAGCTCTTTAGTTCCAGTTAAAAACGAAGACGAATAATTTCCTAACAAAGTCTCCAAAAGATTTAAATACTTTTCAGGAACATCAATTGAGTCACTCAAATTTTTAACCTTGCCAAACTTTTCTCTGTTCTTGTCAAGCCACTTTGTAGCCTCCGAAGACTCAGCATAGCTTGTCTCCAAGATTTTCTCAATTGCCAAGATGTTTGCGTTTGTGTCATTTAGCTTTGAGTTGATCTCGTCTAGAGACCCTAACTTTTCTGAAGATTCATCCGTCAACTTATCAAGATCTGCTTTATTTGCCTGGCATTGTTTTTCAATCTTTTCATAGGCTTCCTTCTTTTTCTCAGAAGCCTCCTTTGCCTCAGCAATCTTTATCATCAACTTATAATCTTCAATTTCTTGTTTGTACTTGTCTATGTCAAGAGCTCTTTTGTCATGTTCATCTTGAAGCTTAACAAGCGCTTCGTTAGCCTCATCAGCCTCTTTTTTAGCACTTTGACATTGTCCACTAAGCTCGCTTGCCTCATTATTTAAAACTCTAAATTTATCTTCAAGGTCCTTAATTTCGTTTAATATTTCTTGTTTCTCTGGGCTTAATACATCGTCTGTGTTTTGCAAGTCAGACAAACTGCTAATTTTTTCTTGAGCAGTTTGAGCCTTTTGCCTAAGAAGCAAAGACGAAGTTGCCAACCTATCAATTACAGAATTTAAGCTACGCTGCTTTGAGGAATACTCAACAATGTCAGAATTTTGACTTGCGATTTTCTTACGAAGGTCGCTTAAGGCAGCGTCTTTTTCTTCGTAATCTTTTTTCTTGTTATCGACAGATTCTTGAAGGGTCTTCTTCTCGCCTTCGACCTTATCTCACTTTGCCTTAATTTTCTTTAAGTCATCAACGGCAATCTCAAGAGTTAATCCTTGAAGTTCCTCGACCAAACCGTCATAAGCCTCGGCTCTTTTAGCTTTAATGCGAAGAGGCTTTAGTTGACGCTCGATCTCCGCCAATACATCGCCAATTCTCTCAAGGTTAGCATCCATACGATCGAGCTTACGCTCGCTTCTATGCTTACGTTGCTTATGCTTTAAAACACCAGCGGCTTCCTCGATCAAGGTTCTTCTGTCAATTGGTTTAGATTGCAAAATAGAGTCCAAGTGACCTTGTGAAATAATCGAATTTGTATCTGTACCAATACCGCTATCGTGCAAAATATCTAAGACGTCAAGCCTTCTAGAATTAACTCCATTAATTAAATATTCACTTTCGCCACTTCTGTAAAGACGTCTTGAAACAGAGACTTCGTTATATTCAATAGGCAAAAGCCCGTCTGTGTTGTCAAGCACAAGTGTGACTTCGGCAACAGAGACAGCTCCGCGCTTCGAAGAACCAGCAAAGATAACATCTTCCATAACTCCACCACGCAAGGACTTAGCGTTTCTCTCGCCCAAGACCCAAAGAATGGCATCACAAATATTACTTTTACCAGAACCATTAGGTCCTACAATCGCAGAAATACCAGGCTCCAAAACAACACTTGTCTTATCAGCAAAAGATTTAAAACCTTTCATTTCGAGGCGTTTTAAATACATCGCTTACACGTCCCTTCGGTCCCCAAGAGCATACAGAGCTGCATTTGCCTCTGCTTCTTTTTTTGAGTGTCCCTTGCCTTTAGCCAAAACTTTTCCGTTAACAGAAACTTCGGCAACAAAAGTTTTATCATGTGCAGGACCACTTTCTTCAATAATTTTATATTCAGGAGTTCCCTGGTCAACCTGCATTTTTTCTTGTAAAGCACTTTTTGGGTTTTCTTGAGAAGAAAGACTTCTGTTATCTATCATCTTGCTAACCAAGTTGTCCAAAACAAAATGCCAACATCTAATTTGTCCGCCATCTAAAAATACAGCAGCCACAAGAGCTTCGAAGACATTTTCAAGAGCACTCTTCAGTCCTCTAATTCAAGTCGGATCGTAGCCATGTCGTTCTGTGAGCCAAGGAGTT
>JAZUHG010000033.1:0-35914 GCA_045641605.1 Phoenicibacter sp.
TATTCGTACTTATCTTTATGATTGGTTGCTTTGTAACAAACACAATTGTTCATTCTTATGTATTCTTCCTTAAGGATGTAATTGCTCCAACTGGCTGGGCTTGGTTGACCTTAATTGTTTGCGTTGCTGGTCTTGTACTTAGCGCAAAGTATTATAAGAGAAAGCCAAAAACAGCTAAGAAAACTACTAAGAAAGCTACAAAGAAGAAATAGACTAGCGCGTCAGCGCAGATATGGAATATAAGCTTCCGAACACCGCGACGACATCGGTTTCGGAAGCTTCTTTTTTTGCTAGTGAGATTGCATCAGTAATCTCACAAAAAACAGCTTCCACACCAAACTTTTCAAAACAATTCGCTAAATCTTTCGCATCAAGCTTCCTTGGATTAGGCGGAGTTATTGTATAAACTTTCTTTGCGTGAGGAGCTACAATCTGGACCATGTCTTCGTAGTCTTTATCTGCTAGGACTCCCATTACGAAAACGAAGTTTTCGATGTTGAAAACATCTTTTAAAGATTCAAGAAGGGCAGTTACCCCTTGTAGATTGTGCCCTCCATCAAGGACAACATAAGGTTTCTTTGAAATTATTTCAAAACGTGCTGGCCAATGCGTAGCATTAATCCCGCTTTCAATAAAGTTTTGGCTAATACTATTAAGTTGGTCTTTAAGCAAATTGCATGTATCGATAGCCAAAACTGCATTTTGCGGTTGATACGTTGCTAGTAACTGTGTTTCGTAAGAAACACCTTTATAATCGAAGTTGCGAATCAAATTTTCTTTAGATAAATCAACTTTTTTCATACCGATTTCACCAAAATTGCAAAATTGAATGTCGCAATTAAGTTCTTTGGCCTTATCTTCAAGAACTTTTTTAACTTCTGGCTTTTGTTGCGCAGAAACAATTGGAACACCAGCTTTAAATATTCCAGCTTTTTCTTTGGCAATATCCGTAAGTGTATTGCCAAGAAACTGCATGTGATCATAGTCAATAGTTGTTATGACAGTCGCATCTGTTTCGGCAGCCTCAATCACATTAGTAGAGTCCAATCGTCCACCCATTCCAACTTCGGAGATTACTATGTCGCATTTTTGCGAAGCAAAATATGTAAAGGCGACAGCAGTCATAAGTTCAAACTCAGTTGGATGATCGTCTTCCGCAAATTTATTTGCGGCGTCTCTAACTTTTAACGTAATGTTAGTAAGATTTTCATCGGAAATCATCTCATTGTTTATCCGGATTCGCTCAGAAAACTCATATACATAAGGACTAGTAAACTGTCCAGTCTTGTAACCAGATTCAATTAAGATTTGAGATAGATACGCGCAAGTAGAACCCTTGCCATTAGTACCAGCTACATGTAAAAAGCGAAGCTCTTTCTGCGGGTTTCCAAGTAAATCCATAAGCTTGCGAATACGCTCCAAACCCAGCCTGGATTGCTGCCAATTTGGAGTATTTATATATTTCACAGGATCGAAATTTTCCATGCGCGCATTTTATCACAAAAAAGGGCCCCCGAAGGAGCCCTTTAAAGTCGATTTATAGGTTAAATTATTTCCAGTATTCACCTGGAACTTCAACCGTACAATCTGAAAGTGGGAATGTTGCACAAGGATGGATAGTATTCCAACGCTTGTCAGATTCGCGACGTCCATCAGTTGCTTCAGGAATAAATACCTTTCCATCCGTAAGCTGAGAACGACACCAACCGCATTCTCCACTTCGGCAGCGAGAAGGAGCCTTAATTCCAGCACGCTCAAATGCAACAAGAAGTGTCTCATTTGCAGCAGCAGGAATCTGGACTTCTTTTTGACCAGCTTGCTTTACAGTAACTGTATAAGTCTTGTCTGCGTTACCCTTATATTTTGGATCTTTTGTAACATCTTTAGTTACACCCAAAAGCTCATTGCGAACTAGACGCTTTGGAAGCTTCAACTTCGCAACTTCTTTTTCGGCAAACTTATACATAGCCTCTGGACCGCAAACATAAATGCTGTACTCACCAGATTTTGGAGCATACTTTTTGATGATGTCTGCACTAATGAAGCCATGCTCATAGCCAGATTTTTCTTCGTCAGAAAGAATGTGAACAACCTTAACCTTACCATTAGAAGCTTTCTCGAGTTTTGCAAGTTCATCTTTAAACAAGATAACTTCTTCTGTGCGGCTTCCGAAGAGGATAGTCAAGTTGAAGTCTTCGGTGCCTTCGGCGATTGCACCAGCCATGCTTAGGAATGGAGTAATACCACTACCACCTGCTAGAGCAATAACATTTTTGGCATCACGAAGGTCTTCATAATAAAATTGACCTTGTGGGTCCGAAGCGATAACCTTATCGCCTTTCTTAAGATTTGCAAGAAGTTCATCTGCAACAAATCCGCCTGGGTTTGTCTTAACAGTAATTGCAACTTTACCATCCTTTGTTGCATCCTTTGGAGTGGAGCAAATTGAGTATGGACGAGTTACAGCAGAACCATCAATTTCTAACTTTAATGATAGATATTGACCAGCACGGAAGTTTGCAGGCTTTCCACCGCCTTGACGTTTGAAAACAAACATCTTGGCGCCAGCCTTGTCATAGTCTACAACCTTATCTACAACTAGTTCTTGGTAGTCTGGATGCAACTTTTTAGCATTAACATTAATTGGATATGTGGTTTTAATTTCACCAGCATTAGCATGCTGAATCCAATCTTCACGGGCCTGGCCCATCTTCTTAAATTTAAGCATGTCAAAGATGCCGATTAAACCTACTTTTACGTTCAAAGCCATTATGCATCACCACCTTTCGAACTTTCTGCAGCTGGTGCTTTAGCAGCTTCCTCCCATTCTTTCATATCTTTGGTAGCAAGATTTGCCATAAGCTGACCACAAATATAGGCAGCACTGTAACCATCTCCACGAGGACCATCAGCACCAATTGGGCGAAGACCCTTTAGAGGATAATCTGTTCCTAGTGATTGTAAACGAGCCATCATGCTATCAGCATCGCGTGTCTCATGTCCATATACAGAACCTTCTGGGTTGCCTAAGTAACGAGCAAAAGTCCAAGGAGAAGCTACAGACATCTCTTCGATGTGACCACGAAGATCAATTCCAGCCTCATCACGAAGTCTATCAAGCCACTTATTTGCCCATGTATTCTTATACTTAAAGTAATCTTCTTGTGAAAGATCATCCCAATCTTTTGGAGAAGCAAAAGAAGTGAATGAACAAATGCATGTTCCTTCTGGAGATGCTTTCTTATTAGCAATGTTATAACATAAGAAAATAACGAATTGATTGTTATCGCCACCTTCAAGCATACCATTGTATTCCTTCAAAGAATCACAACCGCCAGCAAAGAAGATTGAATAATCTTTAATTCCAAGCTCTTCAGGTGTCTTATCAAGACAGAAATAAGCTGTCATCATACGACCACCAAATGTAGCTTTACGAGCAGTAGATAGTTTCTTCATACGCTCTGGAACAAGCTCTTTTGGAACCATCTTGCCATAAACAATGTTTGAATTAACATTTGGTAAGCAGAAATCACACTCAACTTTTCCAAGAGATGTCTCAACTCCACAAACCTTGTCGCCATCAAACAAAATTCTCTCAAGACGGCAGTTGTACCAAACTTCGCCACCCAACTCACGGAATCTCTCGATAAATGCAGAAGAAATCTCATGAGAAGTATAAGTTGGAATGTAAGCACCACGGCTAACATATTTATGAACCATAGCGGCATAGTGAATAAAGCTCAAATGCTCCATGTCTGTTCCTAAATATCCCCAATAAGTTTGTAAGATGTCTTGGCATCGCTTAGGAAGCTTTAATGCATCAAAAACTTTTTGAGTAGGATAAGCACCAGTGCGAAGTAAGTTAGGATATTTTGACTTCAAAACATTGCTATCTGGGTTTCCATTAGATTCTGAAATATAACCAATACCAGCTAATACCTCATCAAATAGCTCAAATAATTGCTCCATCTTTGGTTTTGAACCTGGAACATATTTTTCCATAGCATTAATGAAATTATCAATACCATGAGGCATGGTAACATCCATACGAGATCCATCGTCACTCCATTTAGAAATGACACGGAAACAATCTGGACATTCGTTCCAATCGATTTTAATTCCATAAGCATCAAATAGATTACGAACCTCACCAGGATTACTTGTTGGTCCAACATCACAAAGCTCATGAAGACTTGGTTCAATTTCAAAACGACCACGCCTAAAACTAGATGCGGAGCCACCTGGCATGTTGTGTTGCTCAATTAATAGCACTTTTTTGCCATTAAGAGCAAGTTGAACAGCTGCAGAAATGCCACTATTACCAGCACCGCAAACAACTGCATCATACTTTTTTGCCATTTTTCCTCCTTTTCAATTATCTCGATTTTTGTTTACCACCTAGCATGAAAGTGATAACAAAAGAAAGGGGCCCGAACTTCGAGCCCCTTAATTTCTAATTTAAAGTGTGATTGCGCCTACTGGGCATTCATCTACACAAGTGCCACATTCTGTGCACTCGTCTGGATTTGCTACAGTAGCAACATCTCCCATTTCAAGAACGCCACATGGACATGCATCTACACATGCGCCACAAGCTGTGCATTCATCAGCATTAACTGTTGGTGCTGCCATAATAATCTCCTTTTCTCGTGATTTGCGCCCTTATTAGCGCAAATGCAATTCTAACATAATTTTATAAATATTCGCCTGGGACTTCCACTTCGCAATCGCTTAATGGGAAAGTCGCACAAGGGTGAATAGTTCCTAATTGGATATCCGCATAACGGCGGCCATCTGTGGCTTCGGGGATAAATACCTTACCCTTTGTAAGTTGAGATCTGCACCATCCACATTCGCCACTTCGGCAACGTGATGGAGCTTTAATTCCAGCTCGCTCAAATGCCACAAGCAAAGTTTCATTAGCTGCTGCATTAACCGTAACAGCATCTTGTCCGGCTTGTTTAACAACTACCTTGTAAGTCTTATCAGCATTGCCCTTATATTTTGGATCGCTAGCAACATCTTTTGTAACACCCAAAAGCTCATTTCTAACTCTACGACGAGGAAGCTTTAGCTTCGCCACTTCCTTCTCTGCAAACTTATACATAGCTTCTGGACCACAAATATAAATGCTGTAATCGCCTTTTGGAGCATACTTCTTAATGATGTCTGCGCTAATAAAGCCGTGCTCATAGCCATCTTTTTCTTCATCAGATAAGATATGAACAACTTTTACCTTACCGCCAGAATCTTTTTCTAATTTTGCAAGCTCATCCTTAAACAAAATTACATCTTCGGTGCGGCTACCAAACAAGATGGTTAGGTTGAAGTCTTCGGTACCTTCGGCGATTGCACCAGCCATACTCAAGAATGGGGTAATTCCACTACCGCCAGCCAGCGCAATAACATCTTTAGCATCACGAAGCTTTTCATAATAGAACTGGCCCTCAGGTGCCGAAGTAGTGACCTTGTCTCCCTTTTTCAAATTCTTGAGAAGTTCATCTGCCACAAATCCACCAGGGTTAGTCTTAACAGTAATTGCAACTATACCCTTATCCATTGCATCATTTGGAGTTGAGCAAATAGAATATGGACGAGTTACAAAAGACTTGCCAATATTTAGCTTTAAAGATAAATATTGACCAGCGCGGAAATTAGCAAGCTTGCCTGTTTCAGATTTAAAGACAAACTTTTTAGCGCCAGCATCTTTGTAATCGACAATTTCATCAACAATCAAAGTTTGAAAGTCAGGATGAAGAGCTTTTGCGCTTTGATTAATCTCATATACTGTTTGAATTTCATTTGCAGGTGCCGCCTGGATAGCTTTTTCACGAGTCTTGCTCATGTTCTTAAATTTGAGCATATCCATAACACCAATCATTCCAACTTTAACGTTCAAAGCCATCTTACTCACCACCTTTCGCTCCAGCTGCTGCCCACTGTGCCATGTCCCGAAGCGCCAGACCGGCCATCATTTGACCTGTTACATAGGCAGAATTATATCCATCACCTCTAGGTCCACATGCACCAATTGGACGCAAACCTTTAATAGGATAATCAGTATCGATCATCTGCATACGAGCTACCAAAGTATCCCAGTCACGGTTTTCATAACCATAAACATTACCTTCGGCGTTACCCATATATCTTGCAAATGTCCAAGGAGTTGCAACTGACATCTCTTCGATGCAGTCGCTAATATCGATACCTGTCTTTTTCTTCAAAAGTGCAATGCATTGCTCTGCGAATTGCTCTTTTTTCTTGAAGTATTCTTTTTGACTCAATCCCTCTCAAACTTTTGGGTTACCTAAAGTAGTGAATGAACAAACAGTAGTTCCCTTCGGAGAGAAATTTGGATTAGCAACGTTATAGCAAACAAATGTTGAGTGTTGACTAATGTCGCTACCCTCATAAATATGATTGTAGGATTTTTCAGAATCTGAAGTCTCGCTCATGAAGATTGTATAATCCTTAATTCCCAGCTCTTCGATGCTTTTATCAAGACAAAAATAAGCACCAATAAAGCGACCGCTATACTTATTACCACGAGCAGTTGAAAGTTTTTTCTCGCGCTCTGGAATTAACTCTTTTGGAATCATCTTTCCATAAACAAAGTTAGGGTTGATGTTTGGAAGAGCATAATCACACTCAACAGTTCCAAGCGAAGTCTCAACTCCGCAAAGTTTGTCACCATCGAATAAGAATTTTTCTGCACGACAGTTATACCAAACATCACCACCAAGCTCACGAAGGCGCGCAATGCAAGCCGCCGAAATTTCATGAGATGTGTGGCTTGGAATGTGCGGACCAAAAATAACATAAGTGTAGATCATCGCAGCATAATGAACAAAATTCAAGTGTGGCAAATCAACACCTAAATAACCCCAGTAAGTTGCAAGGATATCTTGACTTCGCTGTGGCATCTTTAAAGCTTTAAAGACTCTTGTAACAGAATAAGCACCCGTTCTTAAATAGTTAGGATACTTTTCACGAAGAACGTTTGAATCTGGATTGCCGTTTGCCTCTTCGATATATTCGTTTGCCTCAACAACCTCAATACAAAGATCGAAGAAATCCCTCATGCTTTTCTCGCTGCCAGGAACATATTCTTCCATCTTCTTAATAAATGGTTCAACACCTGTAGGCATTGTTACATCCATCTTAGTTCCATCGTCTGTCCAAGTAGAAACGACACGGAACAAATCTGGAATTTCTATCCAATCAACCTTAACACCCAGTTGATCAAACATTTTTCTAACAGCCCCAGGATTGTTTTTTGGACCAACTTCACCAAGCTCATGCAAACTTGGTTCAAGCTCGAAGCGACCTCGACGGAAGCTTGAAGCAGAACCACCCGGCAAATTATGTTGCTCAATTAAGAGAACTTTTTTGCCAGCAGCTGCAAGAGTTAGAGAAGCAGTCAAACCACTGTTGCCAGAACCACAAACAACAGCATCATACTTCTTAGCCATTTTCTCTCCTTAGATTTATTAGATTTATATAGCGATTTTATTTTATCAAATTTGATTAACTAAGGGGCTAATTTTTAATTGAATTTGCCATTTTTTCAAGGCGGCGAAGACGTCCATTAATGGCAGATTTTGATATTGGTGGATCTGCTAAATTCCCCAGCTCAGAAAGCGAAACATCATGGTATTTAACACGAAGCGCCATAAACTCCTTAAGTGCAGGAGGTATTTTTTCTAGGCCATAATGTTTAGTAACCTTTTTAATCATAACAATTTGATTATAGGCAGCTTCAACAGTTCGCTTGGAGTTTGCAATTTCTGCGTTCGTTTGTCTGTTGATTTGATTTGCAATTTGTTTAGAGACACGGGTGTTTTCGAGCTTAAGGGCGCATTTATGAGCACCAGTAAATGCCATAAAATCCGCAATGCCTTGCCCACTTTTTATATATAGCAAGAAGGAATTTCGCCGAGGGCACACACCCGCCTTTATATTTTTCTTCGATAAAATCCTTTGCATATCTGTTGCTTGAGATTTGCGATCTACAGAAATCTCGAAGTGAAAATCTCCTGTAGGTTCAGAAACATAACCACTTCCAAGAAAAGCTCCACGTAAATACGAAGCTGCACAACAATCCTTCGACTTAAAATCTTTTTTAATTCCATGAGAGATGCTGGCAACACCTTTGGATTTATCCGCCTTCGGAGCATTAAGAATACCCATATCAACCAAGGCTTTTTCAAGATTTTTACCCGATGTAAGTTCGATCAAATAATTCCGAGTGTTATGCAAAACACTTCGTCTATAAGTAAGAGATGTGTCCAAATTATAAATTACCTTAAATTGCTCAAGTGCGAAACGAGCAATCCAAGCGTTATCGGTCGCAAACTTAACGCTGTAGTTACCACCGCCAACGATATTTAGCGTCCCATGACTTTTTACCAACGCAGCAAGCATGGCCTTCGAACAAGTTTTACACTCTGGCTCTACTCGAGACAACTCGTCTTTAACATCGGTAGTAAATGACATAAGAACCTATCTAATTGGTTTTCAAGAACCTGTGCTGCCAGGATTAACAGCTTGAGCAACAGCCATAGCAAGGTCACGATGCGCGATACTAACGCGATAACCTTGACTTTTTAGGTAACCCCCTGTGGCTTCGGCGATTGTAACGCTTCGGTGCTGACCACCAGTACATCCAATTCCAATAGCCAACTGCTGCTTACCTTCCTTTACATAGCCCGGAATTAGAGAATCCAAAAGGCCATGCCACTTCTCAAGAAAATCCTTAGTTTCGCTTCTTGCCATAACAAAATCATGAACTGGAGTGTCCAAACCAGATAGCGGACGCATTTCAGGATCTCAATATGGATTAGGCAAAAAGCGTACGTCAATAACAAGGTCCGCGTCTACTGGAGCACCGTTTTTAAACCCGAAAGAATATACAGTTATAGACAGACCTTCGATTTTTTCATCCGCATTAAAAATCTTACGAAGTTCAGCACGAAAATCTTGGGGCAACATATCCGAAGTATCAATAACATATTGGGCAATTTCCTTCAATCCGAAGAGGAGGTCACGTTCTTTCTCAATACCCTGAACAATAGTCTCACCAGGCTCACACATTGGGTGTCGACGCCTTGAACTTTTGTAACGGGCAATCAATTTGGCATCGGATGCTTCCAAAAACAAAATCTTATAATCCACACCCATATCCAAAACTTTTTCAATTTCTTGAAGAAGGCTTACAAAATACTGCCTATTCCTCGCATCACATACAACAGCTGTCTTCATTTTGTCAGGGTTGTTAGCCTTTTCCTTCGCCACAAGCTCCGAAAGTAAGAACGCCGGCAAATTGTCAATGCAAAAATAACCCAAGTCCTCGAAGACATGCATAGCCTCTGTTCTACCAGCACCACTGATGCCAGTAATAATCATCAACTCAGGTAAATTTTCTTCAGAAATTGTCTCTTCAATAACAGCTTTAGAGATTTCAGCTTCTTTTTCTTCAGCTTTTTCTACCGAAGGTGCTTCCTTAATGGCTTCATCAAGATTTTCTTTTGAAGGTGTATCCATGGGTTCATTATACCACGGACCCGCGAGTACCTAGAGGAAGTTTTTGAATATACTTTTCTCAACGGCTTCGCGGTATACCATCGTGCATTCGCCAGCAATCCAAAGACGCTGCAGGGGTTTCGAAAAATATATTCAAAAACTTCCCCGTGTCATACGACAACACAAATTCTTCCAACTATTTACTGTGAAGAATCAAATATAGCTCGTTGGCGATGTCGACTGGAATAACTTTCTTTGACTTTATTTCCTCTAAGGAGGCTTCTTTGAGCTTTTTGAACGACCCAAAGGATCGTAAAAGCGCCTTGCGGCGGACTGGGCCGAGGCCTGGGACTTCGTCCAGGATGGATGCGGTCATTCCTTTTGCGCGCAACTCTCTATGGAAGGTTATTGCGAAGCGGTGAGCTTCGTCGCGAATTTGTTTTACAAGATATAATGAGGCAGAGCCATCTGGAAGACGTACTGTTTCATATTTATCACCGAATGGGACGATCAATTCTTCTTCACTCTTTGCCAAACCTGCGAGAGCGATGCCTTCGGCATCGCAATCAAATCCATTCTCCTTAAAGATTTTCTTAGCTGCGCTAAGTTGTGGTTTGCCACCATCCAACAAGATAAGATCAGGTTTTTGAGCAAAGCGTTTGTCATTACGGCGCTTCTCAGAGAACCTCCTACAGAGGGTTTCTTGCATAGCAAGGAAATCATTCGCTTCGCGAAGTGGAGTTTTAATTTTGAATCTCCTGTAAGAATTTTTATCTGGCTTTCCACCAGAAAATGAAACCATGGAAGCCACGGTGTAGCTACCATGAATCGTGGAAATGTCGTAGCACTCGATTCTCATTGGGCTTTTATCCATAGCTAATGCGCTTTCCAATTGAAGAAGGGCATCATTGATACGCTTGTCGTCATATCCTGTCCTGAATTTATATCTCATGAGCGAATGCTTTGCATTCAATTCAGCCATCTTAAGCATGTCCATCTTTTCGCCGATTTTTGGAACTTCAAACTTAACTTTTGCACCATAAGAGCTATCCAACTTACTTGTAAGCCATTCAGACATTTCATTTTCATCTTCAGGTTTCTCGCGCATGATGACTCTATGAGGAATAGTTGTAGTTGTATCGTAATAACGAAGTAAAAAGTTGTGAACTAGGTCTTGATTTGGGACATCTAAACCTTTATTTAAAATAAATTCGTTACTGTTAATAACACGACCTTCTCTAACAATTAAAACATAAACCCCAGTTATAGTTTCCTCGCGATAGAATGCAATTACGTCGCTATTTAAATTGTGATCGCTAACTATATGCTGTTTCTCTGTCAGTGAATTAATTGTGTCTAAACGATTTTTTAACCTTTCTGCACGTTCAAAATCAAGATTTTTTGCAGCTTGTTTCATTTGTGATTCTAAAGAATCAACAAACTCCCGTTGATTACCATTCAAAAATCTTTCGACCTTAGCTACGTTTTTGGCATAATCTCCTTCGGAGATTAGGCCAGAACAAGCTCCCGGTCCCAAACCAACACTGCAATCAAAACATGGTTTTGTAGATTTTCTTTTACCAATTTTTTTTCATTCCACACATGATGCTGAACAAATTGGTACTACGCGTCGAACTATATCGACTGCTTCACGTGCAGCACGGCTATCGGTGTAAGGACCAAAATATTTTGTTCCTTTCGTGTGTTTTTCTCGTGTATATTTTATTGCAGGAAATTTATCGCCTTCGGTAATCGCAATAAATGGATAGGATTTATCGTCTTTAAAATCCGCATTGTAGAAGGGCTTATGTTGATTGATTAAATTCTTCTCTAGAATTAATGATTCGCTTTCATTTTGAACAACAACATATTCAAAACTATCTATCTCATTAACCAACAAAGGTATTTTTTCGCGATCGTCTTGTAAATTTAAGTATTGACGCATACGGGCGCGCAGATTTTTCGCCTTCCCCACATAAATTACATCGCCTGATTCATCTTTCCACAAATAACAGCCAGGCTTTGCGGGAACATGATTTACTTGTTCCTTTAAATTTGCGAGTTTTGTATTTTGATTGGCTTTAGCCATTGTAATGCTCGGCGAAAATCTTTAGGCCTTGCAGTACAAGATTAGGAGCCAAAACTGATTTATGAGACATTTCCTTAGAAATTAATTTAGACCAACCGCCAGTGCAAATTACCTTAACTTTTTCGCCAATCTCTTTCTCAATTCGGTCGACCAAGCCATCTGCTTTGCTAGCTTCACCCAAAACTACCCCAGATTGAATCAACGAAGGCGTGGAACTTCCCAAAAGTTTATCAGGAGCCTTAAATTCAATTCCACTCAAAGCACTTGCATCTTTAACAAGCGATTCAAGCGAAGTTTTCATACCTGGCGCAATCACAGCACCAACAAATTCAAGCTTTGAATTAATGACATTAATATTTGTAGCCGTTCCAAAGTCAATAATCGCACAAGCTTCCCCAAACATCTCATTTGCGGCAATGCAAGTTGCGATAATGTCTGGGCCAACCTCCTCTGGATGCGCATAGGTACACTTATACAAAGGTTTGTCCATGCATTCGGCGGTTCTTGGAGTAAGCATAACAAGCTTTGCGTCTAGATTTTTAGAAGTAATAAGCGCCTTGAGGGCCTTCTCATAAACGATAGTTAAACTTGGAACAACACAAGAAATTGCAATTTTATCGATGTCTTCCAAGCTGTAACTTCTCGCCTTAATTAGATCCATAAGGCGCACAGCAACTTCATCAACAGTGATGTTTTTTGGAGTAGACTCACGTCAAAGGCAAGTTACATCATCGCCATCTTCAAAAGCTCCAACGCAAGTTTGAGTATTTCCTATGTCAACCGCTAAAATCATCATATCTCTAAAATAGAGCCCGGGCTACATCCAGGCTCTAAATTCTAACAATTAAAAACAAAATGCAACATGGTAATTATTTTGTTCTGAATCAGAACTATCTACACCACTTAATAAAGCATCTTTCTTTCAAAGCGAATGTACATCTCCATCAAAAGGATATGCTAAAGTTCTAAATCGTGTGCCATGAACTTTTCCGTTAAATCCATCTCCACCAGAATTTAATAAGCATCAAGTATAGAACAAATCATCAGGAGAATCAAAATATGGACCATTATTGCTTGATCAATATTCATCTCAGATATATCACTCATATGTAAATCCTTCAGAAGTTGGAATTCTAGGGTTAAATGTAACCTCATAAGGGTTATCTGGATTTCTACCTGGCATTAAATATTGAAGATTTGGACCTCAACCTTTAGGATTATCAATTGAATAATACCTATGCATTTCGCTAATACTTAAAACAAATAGTTTATCGGTTGTTCTTTCCATAACATTATCTTCGGGATTATAAGAAAACTTATATACGCTTTGCATATTATTAACAATTCCCTGAGGTAAAACTCCACCCTGTCCAGAACTTCAAGCATCAAAGTCTTCTTTTACAAAACTATCTCCTCAATGTACTGGGGTTTTTCAGTCGTCATTAAATGGCCTACTGTAAGGAATGGCATGTACAGTTTCAAATGTTAATCCAGCTCTTTTTATGTATTGATCGCCATTAGCAGCGTAATCATGGTTAATACCAACAATCCTTAAAAATAAGTATTGATCTAGGGGATCTACATTTTCAGCATAGTCTGCAAAATTACATTTACCTTCATCGGACAAAACACTTGTATCTGGATTTTCCGGATCAAACATACCATTTGAATGTGAATACCAAATTGCACCGCTTGCACAGTAGTATTGGAATTCACCATAATATGGCGAAGATTCTCCATTAGCACTAATATCTTGCGCAACAGCTTTAAGCTCATCTAAAGAGTAATAATCTAGCCCTTTAACATCATCGACTTTATATAATGTAATGTTACTATTCACAATATCTGTTTCAAAATCCCATTCTTTAACATCGTCATCACCAAAATACCACCAACCGTTAACTGCTGGAATCGCAGGCTGGGTGAGTTTATATTCAGAATTATCTCTTGGTACATATTGTGTTTCTAATGGAATTGTTTGGCCAGAAGCCATAAAATCTGCCTTGTAATTTACAATAAATGTTATTGGACCATAAACTTTTTCATTATATTGATCGTTTTCTGGAACCTTAACATAACGAGTATATATTCCTGAAGTATTTACAAAAGGAACATCACTTGTCCATGAACCTTCTGCCCCTGTTTCTGAATATTCAACATTATTATTACTGCATACATGTTGCCCATCATGACCATAATCTGCTAAAACGACACCAATAGGGTCATATAGTAAATCTTTATTGTCTTCTGGTGCAGGATTTATAAAGCCTTCCTCTTTTTCTTGAGCTTTAATTGTAAAGTTATATTGTCCAAAGAAATCTTCATGGTTTACAGCCGACGCCTTAAACATTACAAGATAAGTACCAGGGTCAGTCTTAACAGCGGAATCATGAGTATATTCTTCCTCATCTTCAAACTTATACTTAACTGTAACAGGAGTTCCATCTACAGATGTTGCCGATTTAATTGTGCTGGAAATTTCTGAACCGGTAAAATCGAATTCTTGATCACCATAATCACAAGTAATTGTTGCCAATTTTAGCTCAAGATAATAACTACTTTCAACAGTCTTGTGGTTCGGCGCTTCAATTTTGAAATATACATTCTTGGAATCAGCAACATTTAAAATACCAGGACGAACGTCTAAATCATATGTACCTTCAGTTAAACCATATTTCAACGTATAATCACAAGCAACCTGTGGCTGTATATCTGTTACACCTGACCCATTAAATAATTCGCCATTATATTTTTGACTTTGAGTTTCAGGACATGTATATGTAATAGTTGCAGGTTCTATCACAAGTGTATAGTCATCATTAATTGTTTCGTAATTTTGAGCAGAACATCTATATCAAACATGTAAAGTAGAAACATCAGTGATGGAAGGGATTTCCGAGGAGAAAGGACCTTCGGCACTTTGAGTACTGTATTCAACAGTTACGAAATCACCATATTCTGTACTTGCACGTACCTCAGGTGAAAGAGCTCCACCATCATAAGTTTTGCTTGTGTCTCCAACTATCTCAGCATGTATTTGAGCAGGAGAAATTACAGAATGGATTGGATAATCAGGTGACTTTTGACACGATTCACTTGCTGCGGCATAAACAATGAAATCATAAGTTCCTGCGTCAGTTTTCATAACTGGCTCTGTTGTATCTACACCGTCAATTACATAATGTATATCACCAGTTGCAACAGTACCTTCTTGGAAGATTGTTAATTCCTGAGGCTCTGAATTATAAACAAGATCGGTAACACCTGTAGGTGGAGGATCAATCTTTCCTTCCTCCTGAGCTATTACTTCAACAGAATATTCGCCAATATAATCAAAGTGGTTTCTAGCTTGTATTGTATAAACAACAGAAATTGATTTGCCAGCTTCTGTTACAGTTGGCACAGTATGAGTCTTTTCTCCACCATCAACAGAATACCAAATTTCATAAGGCATGCCACCCTGAACGATAATTGTTGATTCATCTACACCAACGCCTTGCGGCTCTCCATTGAAGAAATAAGTTTGATCTTCAACTTTTTTACAACTAATATTTGCATACTCTATTTGAATATAACTATCATCTTTAATAGTTTTATGATTTGGAGCAGATATCATAAAGCCTATATTTCTACTATCCTCAACTTCAAATAAAGTTGGAGGTGTATCATAAATATAATCGCTACCAAGACCATCGTTATATTTTACAGTAGCTATCGAAGAATCCTTTGTATGTGTTTCAAGAATGCCGCCTCAGATAAATGCATCTCCCGTATAAACACGCATGTGTTCTTCATCTTCGACATAAGTTATTTCGCCTTCTTTAATAACAGCTGTACCAATATTTACAGGTACGCTTGCTGTGTATGATTCGTTTTCTTTAGCATATATTCTTAAAATATATTCACCAGCTTGTGAACCTACAATTGGAGAATCACTTGATCTAATAACAGAACCCTGCGCGCTAACAAGTTCATAAACAATCTCACCAGAACAATCGACTCCCACCTCACCAGCATAAGCTTCGCTTAATTTATGTTCGTCTCCATCATAGCTTATATCATCGAAAACATTTGGATATGGAGGGTTAATAAAACCTTCTTGTTTTTGAACAATGTTTCATTTTGCAGTAATTGGACCACCTTCATAATTGCTACCTTCATTATCTATAGCATTAACAGTGATCTCATATTCTCCTACATTAATACCAGTATTACCTGTATATGTATAATCTGTATCTTTGCTAATTGGTACATTGTCTTTATCACTTACAACAACATTAACACTTACTTCCTCGCCGGTTCAAGTTCTTTGAGTAGGTTCGGCAACTACATTCACATGCTCTACTAAACTTCGTTTTTTAATAATGTAAGGATGGTCATCTTTGGAAGCCAACGTATAATTTGAAACACTTACCCCAGCTAACTTATCAACAATAGCAGTATGATTACCAGCATTAATACCATCATCACCTTTAGCAAAATTTGTAACTACATAAACGTCGTCAGCTTCATACTTTCAATCAATATCAGCATTAGGTTTTTGTGGAACACCTAAATAGTATAAATCTGTTGTGTCTCATACAGGATTTACCTCATGTGGAGCAATATCAAAACCTATTTGTTTATCATCTCTTCCACCAGTTTCTCAAACAACACTTGAATCTTCAAGATGAGCAGTTGCTTCATAATGGCCTGCATTTGTTTGAGATGCAAATGTAATGCTAACTAAAGATTCTGTACCATCAGCAGGAACAACACAATTTTCTTGTTGAAGTCCGTTATAAACCAATCCAGTTTTTGCTACTGGATCTTTTACAGTTGCACATTTAATATGATATCTAAATAGTTTAGAAGTATCCTCGCCGATAAAGAAACTACTTGCCTTATCGCCTGTTATATTAGTGATTGCCGAATGATATCAATAATCATCACTAGTTTTATCAGTCTGATTAGGATTTGCATTAACTTCATATGGAGAGAATTCAATGCCTACAATATCTTTTACTCACTGAGTATTAATTTCTGCATCTGCTCCATGATAATAGCCATCATATTTGAACTCTTCGTTTGTTACATCAAAACCTTCGGAAGGATTTCAGATTATAAAATCATAAATATCTCTGAAATTAATTTTTCAAGATGGCTGATTTATGCATTGACCAATATAATTTGTTCCTTGAGCATCAACAACAACTAAGTATTCGCCAGCATCTGTCGCAAAATTATTTGATATAACGTAGTCGGCTTCGGTAATAATACCACCATCATCAACGCTTACAGAAACACTATGCTCTGTATTATCGAAGTCAAATACACTTTCGCCTGTAATTTTTACACTAGCATTTGTAATATCTCGTGGCTTGATCTCTATATCTAAATCAAAACTATCTTGTGTACCATCTTCCCAAACATATCCTTCTCACAATTCGATATGTGCTTTATCTTTGCCAGCATTTTTCTTAATATTGTTAGTTACAGTAAATCCACCAGTTTGCCCTAAAGTATCAACACAATTTTGATCTTTGCCATTATATTCTAAGTTTTCAATTGCAATTGGTTTAGAAAGCTTTAAGTTATCAATTGACCAGCTTTTGTCAATCGTATTACAATAGTTTCCATCTGAGTTGCCTTTTATTGTGAATGTATAAGTACCAACATCTTTTTGAGGAACAAAATTTTCAAATATTAAATCTGAATCTTTATCAATTGGAATTTTTCCATCGTCTATAATCAATTCTGGCAATTGTGTATCACCTGTATATGGAAGCGGATTTCTTACAAAATCTATTGTTTGAATTAATGTTACCGACCTTTGATTAATATACCATTGTCCAGTTTTATTAATATTCGTTTGTGTGTCAGACCAAACATAATTCATGTGATCTTTATCTTTGATAGACGCAACTCAAACATAATTGCCAGCATGACTTTTAGAATAATCTAGCATGTCATAATAATCAACATCAGTAGAAGCTTTTAAAACATCATGAGTAACACCATCGTAATCTCATACTGTTTGTTCAGAAACAATTGGAGGTTCTATACTTACAGGATTAATTTGGAACTGAATAGTAGGTCTACTACTTAATTTATAATTAGATGCAGAAGATCCTTCAAGCCCATCAACATATGCAGTATAAGTTCCTCTGTTAATTGCAGGACCACCTTCTACCTTAATCACAGGTGAAACATCATCAGGAAGAATAAACTGGGTAACAACATTAGAAACTTCAGCCTTAGGTTTTTGGGATTTTGTATTATATGTTAAAGACAAGGTAGATTGGTCTCATGAAATTTCAGCTTCCCTTCGTTGAATTTTATAATCAACAGGAATTGCAGGTATAGCAGGAACATCTTCTCAATAGTAATCTATTGGATCTGTTAAAGTAGCCATGCAAGTGTGATCTCCAGCATCTGTCGCAGAGTCATTAACCAACAAATATACAGAATCATAACCAGACTGAACTCAAACACATGTATGAGAATATCCATCATAGACATTATCATCTGTTTTAGGTGGTGTTGGAACAGCTCTTCTTTCAATAGAAAATTCTTTATACAAACCTTCAGAAATTTTATAATTATCAGCGTCACTTCCAACCAAAACAGCATAAGCATCATAATTACCAACCGAAACTGCAGAGTCGCCAATATTATCAATATGAACTTCTGCATTTACATCATCAGACCCAATATCACCAGATACCATAGCACCTGGTCTTTGGTCTTCTCTATTGTAATATGTATAAAAACTTCCAGTACTCGGAAATGGAATTCAAGTTATTGCTACGTCAGCAGGAATAATTTTTCAGTTAACTTTTGGTGCTTTATCACCATCATTTAATGTGTAATTTCCGGTTTCGGTTGGTAATACTTCAATCGTATACTTACCAACATCTTTTTTACTTGTATCTCCACTTAAATATCAATCATCAGCCTTAATAATATCTAAAGAACCAACTTTATCAGAAACTGTTACTTCTGGTTGATGTTGAGACCTATTGTAAGTATATTCTGTTTTTTCACAATTAACATGAACGCTTGGGTCAACTAAGCTTTTCTTTGCAATACTGAATTGAATTTCTTTGGGCTCTTTATCATGCTCAGAACCTGTACCTTTTCATTCTCAACCATCATGCAAATGTGCTCAAACAGTATAAGTACCAGCATTAATTTGCTTAATACAGCTTGGGTCTGGTGTCGTTGATTCATAACTTGTATTAAAATAATAAGCATCTTCGAATTCTTCTACACCAGTTTGTTCTTGTCCGTTATAAACTAAATCTTGGAAAGCTTTTGGAACATTTACTTGCGCTTCATCAATATACCAATTTTCTGTTTTTGATCCATAATAATTTGTGCCTTCTTCATTCGATGCAGTTATTGTAACTGGATATACACCAACTTCTGTTTCCGGACCCATTCTTCCAGATAATGAATAATCGTTTGCTGTAATAATGTCAATTTTCTCGCCACCAATATCATAAATGCAATCATAAACGATGAATTTTTCAGGGCTTAGAGGAGCTCCCTGATGATAAACAAGATGATTTGGCTGAATCCTAAATGCAACCTTGCTAATATCTTTTCTTTGAATACTCCAAGGAATGGTAATGTCGTTATATGCTTCTTCTCCAGACATTCCATCCCAACAAACATCCAAAGGATATTCATAAGTATTAATTACACTGGCAGTTGCTACATAATCCCCAGAATTTGTTGCAGTGTTATCAGTCAAAGAATAACCATAAGAACCCATTGGAGCCTCTACACCAGCTTGGATATCACCATTATAAATTACGTTAGTTTTTGCGACTGGAACAACCATTTTATGAGGAATAATTATTCAGTCAATTGAAGTTTCACCCTTATAATTTCCTGTTGCAACTGCATTAATTTGAATTGTGTAAGGAAGTATCTCGTAAAATAGTCCTGATTTTACATGCTGTCCGCTTGTCTCTCCAGATAAACTATAATCATTTTCATTAATAATATTACGTTGTTGTCCTTCTATCGTAATATAATCTTCCATAATAACCTTAGGAGTAATATCCTCACCATAAAGGGCAAATTCAATTTCAGAGCCACCAGCTATACTCTTTTGGACACTACTATCAGATATATTCTTCTGTTCAATATGCCAAGCGATTTTAATTGGATCAGAACTTCCAGGCTCGCCTTCTGGATGTTCTCACTCATAATTTTTTGGATCTAAAAGCGTGGCATCAGCTTGATAATCGCCAGCATTAACTCCTGTGTTACTTATAAGCTTAAATAACTTATCGCCTCCTGAATAATAATCAACACCAGTTAATGTATAGCCAGAATATACTAAACCCGAAGTTGCTACAGGTATTTCTACCTGGGCTTTAATTATTTCCCACTGAATACTTTGATCCTCAAGACTACCCTCAGGAGATCCATCATCCCATGCATAATTATCATTGTTTAACAAAGAAGCTATTGCAAAATAAGTTCCAGCATTTACTCCTCTATTATTTGAAAGACTATATACTGAACCATACTGAGGCTGAGGAACTCCAATTTGTTCTTTACCATTATAAACTAATACCTTATCAACCTTTTCTGGTATAGGAATTTTTAATCTAGCTATTGTTCAAGGAATATTTTGATCCTCAGAAGGATATCCTTCTATATCCCAACAGAAATTATGTGGGTCATGAAGAGACGCTATACATGTATATGTACCAGCTTTTCAAGCACTATTGTTATACAAATCATAATATTCTCCACCTTCGCCATACTCAACACCCGTTTGAACCTCGGTATTAAATACTAAACCCGTTTTTGCTTCTGGAACTGGAACTCTCTTTTGAGTAATGTCTCATTCTAGATAATAATCATCAATACGAGGTGTCTCCATATCCCAAACGTAATTGTCTCTATCAATTAAAGTAGCAAAGAACTTATAATGCCTGGCCTCTATACCTCGCTCATGCGAATAATAATATCTATCATGGCACTGCTCAACATTAACACCAACAATTTCTTCACCAGTATAAGTTCATGGATTACCTTGATTTACATACGGAAGAGGAACGCGTTGTGCGATAATATCCCAATCAATAAACACGGCTCCTTTATAGTTTCCAGAACTTGTTGCGTCAACAGTAATTGTATAATTTCCAACAACTGTTGCTTTTAAAGTTCCTGTAACTTCATAATCCTGACCTTCAAAAATAATAGAACGTCCATCAACTTCATCTTTAATAGTTAAATCTGGCTCAAATTCTTCGCCAGTATAAGTAACCTTTTTTTGATCTTCTGGTATTGAAATGTCATCACAATCTCTAAGATTTTTTTGATCGATTGTCCAGTCGAAATATCTATCATAAAGAGTGTGGTCTTCTCACATATAACCTTCATTTAATACTGCATGAGCTTTATATGTACCAGCATCAGTCTTTTCGTTATCGGTAATATGATAAGCCTCACTATAAGGAACACCAATCTGACTTTCACCATTATAGACAAGACCTTCGACAGGAGTTGGGACAGGAACAAGTTTAGACCATTGAGCTTTGTAGGTAGTGTCTTGAACAATTCCTTGAATCATAGGATCAGGAATTTTTTCCCATCTTTCAAACCAATAATCTCCATCATCAAATTCTATATCGAAAGGATCAAGAATTTGCTCGATCGCACCAGCATATGAACCTTTTTGATAATGTTTTTCAATGTTTCCATCCTTGTTAAACTTTCAAGTTCATGGAAGTTTATCTTCAGGAAGTTTTCCGCCGTTAAAATCAAAGGTAAATAGTTTTTTATCATTAGTGAATATAAAATCGGGGCCTTCGGTTTCACCACCTAAATCAACAGTGCAAACATATTCAGAATTAAATTTAGCACTATAAAACTCAAGCACAGCATCATGTTCGCGTGTCCCCTCAGTCTTTACATAAAGCATATGATAATCGCCTTTGTCATTTGTTCTTGTAGTAAATGTAGACTCTGGCGAACCATCACCAAGATATGTATACAAAGTAACAACAACACCTTCTAAGTCATAATTTTCAGAATTAATTGGAGTATCATTACCTTTTATATTGCCATCGATGTATCATGCGGGTTGAAGATGCGCATTTGACATAGTAATTGTTCAGTCATTCGGCTCACAATATAAATCAGGAGCACAAATAAAGGTTCTTTCATTTGAATTAGCAGGAGTTGTCTCTTTATAAATTTTTAATACGCCATCATTTAATAATGCAGCAGTAGTCTGTCGAACCTCCAATTTATAATATCCATACATATTGGTTTTAATTTCAAATATTTTTCGACAATCATAAGTCCAATATTCAACCATAGTATCAAGAGCAGGTGTTCCATCTGGGTTATAAACTCGACCTTCAACATAAGATGACTTATCTCACCTAAGTGTAATTAAAGTATCTTCCTTCAAAACTCTCTCGGGCTCAATGTCTCATGGATAATTTATATCTTCAGTAAGCCAGTTTTCATGAACCAAATAATGCTCACGCTTTACTTCAGTTTCTACTAAGGGTTCTTTCTTGGAAAGGTCCTTAGAAATTCTGGTTGTATCAGCCCAGCCTTTTTCAGCTTCGGGATCAAGAATATCGCCTATCACATCACCATAATAATATGTTTTTTTGTATCTTTTTGTAAATACTGGATCGTCGGAATTTGGCGGAACTTGGGTTCATCCTTTTGGAACTCTATCCCAGCTGATATCTCCACCGTTTAAATCAACATAAACGTTATAGTAATTCAAATTAACTGTTGTTAAAAACTTTGAATCACCTGTTATATCACCTGTCTCATCGTTTATTAAAGGCTCATTTTCGTCATTAAGATTTGTATATTCGTTGTGCCACCCTTCAGCAATCATATTTGGAAAAACAGAAATCTCTGTATTGCCATAATTTATAGTAACTGATACTTCTTTATCGAAGGCTTCGCCAATTTCATGATATGTATAAGTTGTCCCTTGTGAAGGAACATAAATATCTGAAAATGGACTGTAAGGAATAATATCAGGATAATTTGTTGTAAATTCAACATGATATGCTTTTTCAATGTCGTAAGTTGCAGCAATTACAGTATGCCCAACAAGGCTTTTTGCAACATCTGGATTAATGTTAACGCTATATGCAATTTGAGCGCGCTGACCTGGTTGAAGTAAAATAGACGGATTTTGTGAGACTTCTGTACCACAAGTTGCAGTGTAAACATTATTATCGAAAATCGAAATAGTCCAAGTTGCCCCGCCATCGGAAAATCCAGGGAAGCCATATGTAGAAATATTCGAAATATTTAATACTTCAGAGCTGGCATTTTCGATATAACCAGACTCTATATTTACAGCTCCTGATGTTGGATCAACAAAAGCATGAATCATTGCAGGAGTATTAACTGGATATTCTTCCTCAGGATCTGCATAAGCGAACTTAGTAATCATAGCGGTAGCTGAAATTATTGAAATTGCAGCTACAATTGATGCAAAAAAGACAAGAGCTTTAGTTCCTTTTAGGCTCAAACTCTTACCAATGGATAGAGCTTCATTATTAGATGAGCGTGATAGCCGCTTCGATTTGATAAGTGAAATTAAGGCTAAAGAAACACATAAAAGCGATATTAATACCAAAATAGCAGGTAAAATAATATCTCCAGTTTGTGCAGTAGGATCAAAGGCTGATACAAACTCAATTGCAGTCTGAACAGATTGTAATTCACCCATTTTTAACTCCTAAATCTATCTAACAATTCAAGATAAGTAACCAAATATTTTATCAAATTTCATTAAAATTGTAAATATTGCAGGGGTTTTAGCCATTTTTTGAAGGTATAATAGAAAACCGTGAAAAAAGGGACAAAAATACTTGCTTTTGATAGTGCAAATGAATCAATTTCGGTTGCCCTTGGAGATATTTTACATGACAAATTTACCTATCTAGCAGGTGTTGAAATAAAGGCTCACAGGGCATCCAATCAAATGCTCTTGCCTGAAATTGAAAAGTTATTTGCAAAATCAAAAGTTAAAAAGGACGAGATTATAACTATATGCGCAGGTAGAGGGCCTGGTTCTTTTACAGGTGTGCGAATTGCTCTTGCAACTGCAAAGGGAATTGCAAGCGCACTTGAGCTACCACTAATAGGATTTAACACTTTGGAAGCTATTGCTTGACGAGCTTGAGCTTCAGGAATCAGGGGCCATGTCTTCGTCGTTGCAGATGCAATGAGGCATGAAATTTATCCTCTTCTTTGCGAAAGTACCGAACAAGGAATCAAGCGCTTGAGTCCAGATAAAGTTTTGAAGGCTGAAAAGTGTTCCGAAGAAGCTTTTGACCTCTCTTCGAAAGTTGATAACTTAACTATTGTTGGTGATGCACTTTATAAATACTTCGATTTATTCGAAGGTCTAAATATTGGTATGGAAGAGTTGTGAGTTCCATCGCCAGAAAGTTTATTACTAGCATCAAATACCGAAGACGCTGCGTCACCTGGTGCAGTATTACCGGTATACACAAGGTTATCCGACGCAGAAGAAAGCGAACGCGAAAAACTTGCGGATGTTTCAAAGAAAAACTTAAATGTAGGAGTGCAAAATTTAGATGGCGCGAGCTTCCAACCGATGGATGCAAACGATATCAAAGAAATAGTCGCCCTTGAAAAAAGTTTAATGGGAACTGATGCTTGAAATAATAAAAAATTTGAAGCAGAACTTAAAGAAAACAACAGATCTTGATGGGTCGCAAAAGACAAAGATAAAGTTGTTGCTTATGCTGGTGCTATGCAGGCCGATAACAAAATGGAATTACTAAAGATTGGCGTAAAAGAACAGCTTCAAAAACAAGGAATTGCTAAAAAATTAATTTCTTGTGTTGCAAATGACATGAGAGACCTTGGCGCGCAGAGTACAATTCTAGAAGTTCGAAAAACCAATAACTGCGCGCAACGATTCTATGCAAAACTCGGCCTCAAAAAAATTGCTGAACGTAAAAAATATTATAGCGATGGTGAAGATGCACTTATATTTAGTGGTGCTCTACCAATATTAGAAAAAGATGTTGGTGGCATGAATTTACGTGCTAACGCAAATTCAAATAACAAAGCAAAGGAATCTCAACCTATTATATTTGCAATTGAAAGCTCATGTGACGAAACTGCATGCGCAATTACAGCTAATGGCGAAGTTATAAGTGATGTTGTGGCTTCGCAGGTTGACTTTCATAAACGCTTTGGCGGAGTTGTTCCAGAAATCGCAAGCCGAAAACATATTGAGGCTGTTTGCGCGACAGCGCAAACGTGTATAGAAAATACCAATTTAAGTTGAACCGACCTCGACGCAATTGCAGTAACCTATGCTCCAGGACTAGTTGGCGCTCTTGTTGTTGGAATGGCCTTCGCAAAAGGTTTGGCTTTTGCCTTAAATAAACCACTTATAATTGTTAATCATCTTGAAGGACATCTTTATGCAAATAAACTTGCTCAAAATGATATTAAACTACCAGCTGTGGCTTCAATAATTTCTGGTGGAAATACATTGCTTGTTGAAGTAAAAGACTGAGGCAAATATAAAACTTTAGGCACAACAATTGACGATGCCGCAGGCGAAGCCTTCGATAAATTAGCAAAATATTTAGGCTTAGGATACCCTGGCGGTCCTGTAATTTCTCGCCTTGCTAAGCAAGGCAAACCTGATGCAATTTCCTTTCCTCGCGCTATGATCAAAGAGAAAAATTTTGATTTTTCTTTGTCTGGCTTAAAGACTGCTGTAATTAATTATGTTGACGAACACAAAGATGACAAAGACTTCAACATAAACGACCTATGCGCAAGCTTCGAACAAGCAATTATTGACGTTCAGGTTTGCAAGGCTCAACGAGCCCTGCGCGAAACAAAGTCAAAATCCTTCCTATTCGGCGGTGGAGTTGCAGCAAACCCTTCACTTCGGAGCGCATATGAGAAAATGTGTAAAGAAGAAAGCGTCGAAATGGTAATGGCACCACTCTCTGCATGTGGAGATAATGCTGCTATGATCGCGCTTGTCGCAGACGAGCGCTATAAACAGAAGAAGTACGCAAAACTAGATACCGATGTTGAGGCACACGCATCACTTGATGTAGAATACTAATATCGAAAGGGGTTATCATGAATACAATAGAAGCAATTAATAGCAGGAGAAGTTGCAAGAAATTTGATCCAGATAAGCCAGTTCCAGAGGATATTGTTAAGCAAATTTGCGATGCTGGAACCAAGGCTGCAAGCGGAATGAATAAGCAAGCAGCAAAAATCATTGTTATTAACAATAAAGAAGTCCGCGACATGATTTCTCAGAAGAATTCTGAGATATTTGGTCGAGGGACTGCCGACCCGTTTTATGGTGCTCCAACCATAATATGTGTTGTAGCTAATAAAGATGTATACACATATGTCTATGACGGAAGTCTTGTATTGGGTAACATGATGTTGGCTGCTGAAGAATTGGGCATTGGAGCTTGCTGAATTCATCGCGCAAAAGAGTTCTTCGATATGCCCGAAGGCAAAGACCTGCTTGAAAAAGCAGGGCTTAAAGGTGATTATGAAGGTATTGGTAATCTTGCAATAGGATACGCAGTTGGAGACAAGAGACCAGATCCAGAAATCAATCCTGACTATATCAAATACATAAACTAATTGGTGAATATTTGAGTTGTCGTCTCTTTTTGGAGAGATTTCGAATAAATTTTTTGAAACCCCTGCAGCGCCTAGGTATTGCAGGCGAACGCATGAGGGGCTGCCCGCGAAGCCGTTGAAAAAAATTTTATTCGAAATCTAGGTGAAAAGATTAAAACTGTGCATTTCCAACTGTTCGTGGATGTGGAATAACGTCACGAATGTTGGTTGCTCCGGTTAGATACATGATTAGGCGCTCGAAGCCTAGGCCAAAACCTGCATGCTTGCAAGAGCCGTATCTTCGGAGGTCTAAATAGTATTTATAATCTTCTGGTTTCATTCCCAGATCTTTAATACGATTCTCAAGAACATCAAGGCGTTCTTCACGTTGAGAGCCACCAATGATTTCGCCAATTTGAGGAACAAGACAATCGCATGCAGCAACTGTTTTGCCATCGTCGTTCATGCGCATGTAGAAAGCTTTGATCTCTGCAGGATAATCATATACAAACACAGGAGCTTTAAAGTGCTTTTCTGTGAGGTAACGTTCATGTTCTGTTTGAAGATCAACGCCCCATTTGATTGGATATTCAAACTTCTCGCCAGATTTCTCAAGAATATCAATAGCTTCGGTGTATGTACAACGGATGAACTTTGCCTTCGCCACAGATTTCAATTTATCAAGAAGACCTTTCTCAACAAATTGGTTTAGCATGGCAAGTTCATCCGGACATTTTTTCATAACATCGTTAATGACACTCTTAAGCATGTCTTCGGCAAGTTGCATATCGTCATTTAAATCGGCGAAAGCAATCTCTGGCTCAATCATCCAGAACTCGGCAGCATGTCGAGGAGTGTTTGAGTCTTCGGCACGAAAAGTTGGGCCAAAAGTATAAACATCTCCGAATGCCATTGCGAAATTCTCAGCATTTAATTGGCCAGAAACTGTCAACGAAGCATCGGCTCCGAAGAAATCCTTCTTGCCTGGAGCCGTAACTTTAAACATCTCACCTGCGCCTTCGCAATCGGCAGCAGTAATGATTGGAGTATGAACATAAACAAAACCGCGGTTTTGGAAAAATTCGTGAATTGCAAAAGCAGCAACACTGCGTACTTTAAAAATCGCACGAAACATATTAGTACGCGGGCGCAAATGTTGAATAGTGCGAAGGAATTCAGCAGTCGCACGCTTCTTTTGAAGTGGATAATCCTCGCCAGAAGGGCCATCAATTACAAATTCATCCGCAGCAAGCTCAAAAGGTTGAGGCGCATCCGGTGTAAGCTTTAATTTACCCTTCGCATAAATTGCAGAACCGTTTCCTGCATGGGTTGCCTCATCGTAATTTGAAAGATCAGCATTACTAAGAACAATTTGTAAATCCTTAAAACAACTGCCATCGTTAATAGTTACAAAAGCAAACTCTTTCATATCGCGAATTGACTTAACCCAACCGCAAACTAAGACATCTTTATCTTTAAAAGATTTCGCATCGTTAAATATGTCATTAATCTTTACGCGCTTCATTAGTTAATTGATGTTACTGTGCAAGTTTCTCCTGATTCGCTAAATGTAAATGAAATGCTGTCGCCAACTTTGAACTTAACCATCTTCATCATGCCTGGTAAAGCTGCATCGAAAATGCGTGAATCGCCAGCGATTGTAAAGTAAATGTGTGTGTTGCTATCAATTACAGCACTTACAATGTTCGCAATGGTTCCAGTAACAGTATTCCCCGAAGCCGAGGCACCACCTGTCATATCAATACCCTCACGTGTAAGCAAGGCTTGATAATTCTTTTGACATTCTGCAACGCTGTCACCAATCGCAACGTTTTGGTAACGCTGGATGTCAATCATCGCAAACTTCTTAACAAGTCCCGCGGCATCCTTCAGCGCTATGAAGTATGTTGGAACATTTGCGACGTTGATCAAAATTGGGAATGTCGCAGTGTAGCGAAGATGCTGTACCTGACCTTCGGCAGATTCCATCGCAGAAGTTTCTGTCGCGCCAGCAATCGAATAGAAGTGGCTTTCTGCTGTGCGTGTGTTAATCAAAATAAATCCAACGATAGATGTATCAGAGGTAGCCGAAGTTACACCAGTGTATACCCAAACATCGTCATCCTTTGCAATGTAGTTATAACCCAAGGCGCGTTCTTTGCTTGTTGTCGTAGTAGACGAAGAAGAAGCGATAGTGCCTGGGGTTGTTTTAACAACACCGCTTTGACCCAACCAAGAATTTAGCCAACCACTCTTATATTTACCGCTCCAGTTATATTGCTCTAACAATAAGTCCGAAGGATAAACACGGTCTGTCCAAGCAGGTACATCGTTAATATCCATTCTTGTGCATTCGCCAGTAACAGCATCGCACATTACAACACCAGAGATTGTTTTACCACCGAAAAGACCAATAGTCTTTACTTTAATAGGACAAATCCACCATGGATGACCGTCTTCGTCAACCTGGAAGCTGAATTCGTCAAACATCTCAAATGGATATTTAAGCTGAATGTAACGCTCGATGTTACGAGCAAGTGGCTCGCTTTCGGAATATTTAATTCCTTGTCCCTGTGTGCCATCAACATCAGAAACACGAACAATGCTTGCATCCTGTGTTGCCATATCAATCAAACAATAAGCCGGAATACCTTCCTCGCGGTTGGTCAACCATTTAAATAAATCAGCATACATCAAACAACTTACACGGACAGGTTTACCTCTAAAGTTAATTTGACTGTAAAGATTTGAAATCTCAAACTGGGAAACATAATCTGGAATAGTACCCATTTCCTTAGTACCCAAAACACGTGCAGTGTCGCGATCGATAATTGGGATTTGCGAGTAATTTACCTCTTGAATATCTGTTTCAAAATCCAAATTATCTGTCTTTAAAATATCTGCATATTTATAGGCGTTACCTGGGAAGAAGCTAGCACTTACTAGCATACCAAGAAGACCTAAGCCTGCAAAACCCAAAGGAATCCAGCAAAGTTTTTTATACTTTAAAGCCTTAGCCTTTTTCTCATCAGACAAAACTTCAGCCATAATTTTCTCGTCTTCTTTTTTAGCATTAGAACTAGCAGCTTTTGCTTTTGCAGTCTTTCTTTTCTCGCGAAGTTCATCCTCTTCTTCCTTTGGCATATATTTAAATCGCCTTGACCTTAAGAATAAGAACAAAGGAAGCATAAATAGAATCAAGAAAATTAATCAAGTTTCTTCGCTTTGAATGTTAATTGGTGGATGGAACCATCAATATGCAGCAGCCAAGATCAAAACAACAACAATTGCTGTAATAATTTTGCCTTTTTTCTTCATGTTTTTAAATCTCTCCATAAAAGGCATTTCTAAAATGGCTTTTGGAATATCTCCCAAGCCACCTGGAGCTTGTTGAGGTTCCTCCGCCTTTTTAGATGTGGAAGATTTTGCCCCCGAAGTGCTTGAACTTGCTTTCTGACCAGTTTTTGCACCAGTAGAAGCACCAGATGCATTTAAAGCATCAATTAAAGAGTCAACACCAGATTTCTTTTCAGCCATAATCTCTCCTTTTTATTTTTTCTTCTTAGAAGCCTTTGACTTCTTAACTTTATTTTTGATTGCCTTTCTCAACGAAGGCTTGGTAGTCTTCTTTGCGACTTTTTTCTTAACTGGAGCTGCTTTTTTCGCTGCAGGCTTTTTTGTAGCAGCTTTCTTTACTGCAGGCTTTTTAGCTGGAGCCTTTTTGGATTGGGTTTTTTTGGCCGGAGCCTTCTTTGCAGTTTTGGTAGCAGCTTTTTTACTTGATGGTTTCTTAGCAGCATCTTTCTTCGAAGTTGCTTTCTTTACTACAGGTTTCTTGGCTGGAGCCTTTTTAACTGGAGCCTTCTTTGCAGGAACCTTTAAGCTTTTACCTTGTGTAGCTAAAATAATGCGCTCAAGTCTTGCTTTGGTAGGCCCTCCTACACTCTTAGAAATATCTCTAGCGGTGCTACGAAGGTCTTTTTTAACTGCAGCATCAAGTTTTCCAGCAGCAAAAAAGTTAATTCTATTTAAGATTTTGTCGTAATCGATTTCACCATGGAACTGTTGCAGTGCTTCTTTAATCAAAGGCCATACTTCTTTTGAACGCTGGGCAGAACTTGCGCCATAACGTGCTAAAAATCTAACAGCATTTTCTCTAATCAAAGAGGTTTTCTCGTCAAAGAGAGCTTCCTCTGCGCCCTCAATAGCCTCTTTACAAGCTTTAGCATCAACAGGTACCAAAAAAGTGAGTGCTTCCAGGGCTTCTCACCTTGTTTGAGCCTCGGGTCTAGCAAGAGCATCAACAAAATCTGGGATATTTTTCTTGAAGTCCTCTGGCTTTTCCTTAACTTTACTAACCAAAACCTTAGCAGCATTCTTACGTTTAAGCTGCGAAGGCCCAGACATAACCTTCAATAATTCTTTATTTGTCATGTCTTTTATATCTTTTGTTTTTTTCTCAGCCATATTATCCGTTTCTATCTCATCTTTTTCATTTTCGTGGACGCTATATTATAGCAAAATCTAAGCTCTAGAAGTCAATATCTCCTAATAACGCCAAGTCCACTTGCGAAAACTCATAACCACTCTTCGATGTGTTGGTTGACTCAATTTTAATTTGTTGTCTTTCTAAAATCTTGAAGAATGGAAAATATATCGCAATAGAAAGCGCAACTTGAATCAATTGGACAATAATATCCCTTCAATCCATGTTACATAAAAAGCCTTCTAAGAATATTCCCACGTAAGGTGGATTAAAGAACGGCATATCTAATAGTCCCATGTTCATGCAGAACAAAGGAATAGATCCAATGATTGGGGCACCAATAACAAAAGGAATAAACATCATTGGGTTAAGCATTACTGGCATACCAAAAACAACCGGCTCGTTAATTCCAAATAGCGATGGGAAAATAGCAACCTTTCCAAGCTTTTTATATGTAGTTGATTTTGAAAATAAGAAACACAAAACCAAACCAATTGTAAATCCTGTACCAGAGAAATTAACAAAAGCACTATGTGTACCTGCAGTATAGAAGTGAAGTAGCGGGTCACCCGCAGCTTTTGCAGCGATGTTTTCGGCAATATAGGTTGCAGCAATAGGTGCTGTAACACTGCTTACAACAGATGGGTGGATTCCGAAGAAGAACAACAAACTACACATAAAGAACACACCTAGACATACAAATGGATTATCCATCGAAACAATCAAAGGTTGGAAGATAACCGATAATAATTGTGGTGGTAAAGTACCAAAAATAAGTAATGATAAAATACGAACAGCTACAAACACAATTGAAATAATCAAAATGATTGGAATAGCCTCAAATGATTTACTAACAAAATCTGGAACTGTATCTGGCATTCTTACAGTAATGCGTTTTGCAATGCAAAAATGATAAATCTCAGTTGCAATAATTGCAGCAAACATTGCGCAGAACAAACCTTTAGCACCAAGGTTACCAATAGCAATGCTTTCGTCAGCAGTATCTAGTGCAATAAATAAAAACGCAAAGATAGAAAGGCCAACACAACCAGGAACATACAAATTGTAATGCCCCGCCAAACTTCTAGCAATACCAATAATCGTATAAATACTCATCAAACCAATTGACAAGTTAACCGCCATATCCCACAAAACTTGATATTCGTTAATAAAATCAGATATAAAGTTGCCTTCGCCAAGCATATTGGCAATAGCAGGTAAGATAGCAAAAATACTTCCCAGGATAGTAAATGGGATAAGCGAAACCATAGCCGCTTTAATGGCACTCAAATGAGGTTGTTTATCCATTTTTTGAGCAATAGGAACTATGGTTCGATTTAATAATTCTTCAAACTTACTAAACATAATTCCCTCCTACATTTTTGCTTTGCGATACAAAACAATGCCCATTTTTACAACGGTAGCACCATCAACAGCACCATATACTTCTTTGTCGATTACTTGGAACGGCTTTTTGTGCTTTTTGCATAATTTTTCTACATGAGCAAGCCTATGACCAACCTGAGGTCCAACCAAAACAACATCCCAATCGTTAATTTTTAATTCAAGCTCGCTAAGTGGAATAGCAATAAATTCAAAATTTCCATCTTTTAACTTCGAACTTGATTTCACAACCTTTTTCATCTCTGCAACTAAAAGGTTTGTAGAAAGTCCACCCTCACAACAAAGCAAAATTTTCATCTTGTCATCTGCTGTTTTGGAAGCAATGGTTTTTGCCTTCGAAATTTGTTTTGGAAGATCTTCAGAAACGTCGTCAGGGTCATCCTTAGAATCATCCGACTTTTCCTCCGAAGACTCAGCCTCATCTTCACTTTTAGCAACACCAATTACACCTCGAGCATCAACCAACTCAATGTAATGCTCGATTAATTCACGTGCCAATTGTGTTGTCATAAAATGATCCTGTGCATGAGCCATTAGAAGTGTCATTGGAACGTCTTCTTTTTCTGGGTCCATTTCTTGCGATATCAATTTTGTTTGAACATTATGCGCAGCAACATCGGACTCGTGAGATTTCGCGATAAGCTCTTTTGCTTTATCGATGTCTCCATCTTTAAGAGAATCTAAAGCCTGAAAAGCCAAATCTTTACTTTCACCAGCAGCTCCAATTAAACCCATTACCTCTTCTTCGTAGTTCATAATTCTTCCTTTCTATATGAAACTTACAAAATCTTTTGCAGTTTTATCATCAATTTTACAAATTACTTCAGTAATGATCTTTACCGCATCTTCAATATCTTTTGTGTTTGCAATTGAATATGTGCAATGACCATAACGAAGTGGTACACAACAAACTTGAGTAGGAACACCAATTCCATTGATGTAGATATTTGCTCCATCAGTAGAACCAGATTCAAACATATCAAGTTGCAAATTAAGTTTTTGCTTTTTAGCTTCGTCCTGACAAAGTTTATAAAGCTTAGCATTGCATTCAAAACCTCTGTCATTATGAGTAAGAATCATACCATTGCCAATTTGGCGAGTATTCTTCGCGCTTTTGTCAAAAGTATCTTTATAACAACATGCATCTGCTGCAAAACCAACATCTGGTTTAACAAGTTCAGAAACTGTTCTGGCACCTCGAAGGCCAGTTTCTTCGGAACTTGTAGCTGCAACATAAACAGTGTTTGGATGCTTTTTCTTCTTTAAATTCTCAAGAACACGACCAATGATATAACAACCAATTCTGTCATCAAAAGCTTTACCCATGATGATATTTTTGCCACTAGTCTTAAATTGCGAATCGAAGCAAACGATGTTTCCAACCTCAATACCAAGTTTATTAACTTCATCGCCTGAACTAACACCTAGATCCACATATGTCTCACCTGGAATGTTTTTACTATCTTCGTCCTCTGTATATGTGGAATGTAAAATACCATTAATTTTTTTGCCATCATTGGTTGTAATACGAACAGCTTGATAAAACTTAGTTAATTGTTTAACAACACCAACAGGTTTTACAAAAATTTGACCATTATCGCAAATGTGTCTAACACGAAAGCCAACTTCATCCATATGAGCAGTCAATAAAATTCTAGGGCCATCTGCTTTGCCAGTTTTCTTAAAAACAAGGCTACCAATATTATCTGACATTACTTCATCGCTAAATGGCTTGAGTTCTTTTAACATCAATTGGCGAACCTCGGCTTCGAAGCCTGCCAAAGCATCTGCGTTACATAAGTATTCTAAGAATTTAACATCCATACATTCTCCTAAACATAAAATAGCATTTCGTTATATGAAGGAACAGGCCAATACTCCCTGGATACAATATGTTCCATATCATCAATTGACTTACGCAAATCCTTCATTGCAGGAATCAATTTTTTCGCGTTATGACTTGCACGCTTTTGCTCATTTAAAATTTTCTTCGCTTGGTCCCTAAGCTTATCAAGATTATCTACGCAATCATGAATGATTTCAATTCCGTTAATCAAAGTGTTAAGGGTTTCTTTTAAATCTCGAAGCTTTGCAGCAGCATTCGCCTTTTTGATATCATTAATCTGCGAAGCCACAGTCGCACAATACTCATTGATAGCTGGTAAATATGTGCGTTTTACCATCCTGTGCATGAGCCTACTTTCAATATTAATGAGCTTGTTATATTTTTCAAGTGAAATAACATATCTGCTTCTAAGTTCTTCCTCGGACAAAATTCCAAACTTTTCAAGAAGGTCAATGTTCTTTTTATCAATCATACATGGAAGCGCATCGGCAGTTGTAACATTGTTTGCTAGCCCACGCTTCTTGGCCTCTTTTGCCCATGAAGCAGAATAACCATCACCATTAAATATAATTCTTTTATGGTTCTTTAAAGTTTTAGCAGCGCATTTTAAAACATAGTCTTCAAAATTAAACTTATTAGCTGCTTTATCTAGCATATTGTTAAAATCGTGTAAGGCCTTTGCAATTGCTGTATTTAAAATCATAACGCAATCAGAAAGATTCATTTGCGAACCTGGCATTCTAAATTCAAACTTATTGATAGTAAAAGCAAAAGGGCTTGTTCTGTTTCTGTCAGAAGAATCTCTCATAATTTGAGGAAGAACAGAAACTCCCAAATCCATCTTTGAGTTTTTAAGTGTATCGTATGAATGTCCACTCATAACAGCTTCGATAATATTCTGAAGTGCATCACCCAAATAAATAGAAACAATAGCCGGTGGAGCTTCGTTGCCTCCAAGCCTGCAATCATTTCCAGCACTGGCAACACTTGCACGAAGTAGTTCTTGGTATTCGTCAACTCCAGCAATTACACAAGATAAAAATGCAAGGAATCGAACAATGTCTTCGTCAGTTTTGCCTGGGTCTAATAAATTAACTCCATCTGCAGAAACAGACCAATTACAATGCTTACCAGAACCATTAATTCCCTCAAAAGGTCTCTCATGAAGCAAACAAGCCAAGTCATATTTCGAAGCCATGAGTTGCATTTTTTCCATAGTGATGAGGTTTTCATCAATTGCTCTATTTGCATTTGTATAAATTGGAGCTAACTCGTGTTGCGAAGGCGCAGCCTCATTGTGCTTTGTGTGCGCCGCAATTCCAAGGGCCCAAAGCTCATCATCCAAACTTTTCATATAATTGCTGACTGTTGGACGCAAACAGCCATAGTAATGCTCTTCTAATTCCTGACCTTTAACTGGTCTATTACCAAATAAAGTGCGGCCACACATTACAAGATCTTCGCGAGCCTTATAAGCTTGCTTTGGAATTAAGAACAGCTCTTGTTCTGCACCAACATTTACAACAATATCTTGGGTTTGAACTCCAAAATGGTTCATAAACAAAATGAGTTGAACTTTAATTGCGTCCATAGAACGCAAAAGCGGAGTTTTTTTGTCAAGGGCTTGGCCATTGTAGCTACAAAAAGCTGTTGGGATGCACAATACTTCATCTTTGATAAAAGCATTGCTACTAGGGTCTCAAGCAGTATATCCTCTGGCTTCGAAAGTTGCACGAAGGCCACCAGATGGGAAGGACGAAGCATCGCCTTCGCCGCTAATTAAAGACTTCCCACTAAATTTGAAAATTGCCTTACCGCTGTCTCCTTCTGGAACCAAAAAGCTGTCATGTTTTTCGGAAGTTGTACCATTCAAAGGTTGGAACCAGTGCGTAAAATGAGTTGCACCCTTTTCAATAGCCCAGTCCTTCAT
>JAZUHG010000034.1:0-40986 GCA_045641605.1 Phoenicibacter sp.
TATTTAATAAAGATTTTATTGATTTATTGGAATGTAGGGAAGTTAAGAAAGAATTAGGACATTATTCAGATATATTGAAAGCTGCGGATGATATAGACGTCAAAGATTATAAAATAACATATGACAAATTAGGAGAAACTCTTGATGAACCGTATACAAAAATATTGTGCGATTCAGATCATGATTCCAAAGACGAATCATTGGTCGGAAAACATATTTCAAAATGTCTACCTTCTAAAACGGTATATAAAATAGCTATAAATTGTAATGTTTCTGCTGATTGCGTAATTCATTATTTCTTTATTCAAACTTTGTTGGATTTTACGAACAACAAACACATAATTACAGATTATTTTTTTAATAGGAGGTTTCACCCTGGCCTTGTTAGAACAATCGCTAATTTTGCAATGCCAATACCTTTTAAATACGAACCTGATTTGGAAAATGATACCTTTAGCGAGATAAAGCGCTTTAATAATATTCGCCATGATCTTACTTCTTTCTACAAATACACATTAAATATTCAAAAAATTATTGTTAAAAATATAAATTACGATTGTTCCATATCTTATAATTATTTAGGTAAACATAAGTTTGCCACTTATCCTAGTTCAAATATTAATTATGATAAAATTGATATAAATCAAGCCGTTACTCCCAAATATAAAAGGAAAAAAGTAAAACCAAAAGGGCTTTCTTTTTATGTTTACAAAGAAAATTCAGATTTTACTATTCAATTTTCGTATCTTTCAAAGTTTTATTCAAAAGATAAACTTGAACAAATTCTCGATACTATTTCTGATTACGTTGATACTTGTGCTTCTAATATTTAGCAGCACCAGATTTATTTAAGTTTTTAGTGAATTAATAATTTATAAAGTTTATATATTTTAGACAAGTGGCTGGGGATGCAGGAATCGAACCCGCATAGCCAGTACCAAAAACTGGTGTCCTACCGTTGGACGAATCCCCAACTTTAAAGATGGTGGACCGGGGGGGTCTCGAACCCCCGACCTTCGGATTAAAAGTCCGCTGCTCTACCAACTGAGCTACCGGTCCGTCAAAAAAACCGCAAGTAAATGTTTACCTGCAGTTTTATTGCTAACTGGTGCCCCCTACGGGAATCGAACCCGTATCTCAGGCTTGAAGGGCCCGTGTCCTAACCGTTAGACTAAGGGGACCGCCTAATACAGCTGCTGCAAAACTTGACTCTTATAAGGGGGCAAAGTCAAATTTTGCAGCGTGGGGTATTATCGCAAAATTAAAGGAATATTGCAAGGACATTTTCAAAAAAATTTTACGACGTACTTAATTTTGTGCCTGGAGAATGGTGCGGGCGAAAGGACTTGAACCTTCATGATGCTAGGCTTCATATGGACCTGAACCATACGCGTCTGCCAATTCCGCCACGCCCGCGTAAGCGCACATTATAGCTTAATTATGGTAAAATACCGGTCATGAGTTTTAGGACTAACATAGCAAAAGCGAGTGCTTCGGCTTCGCGTTTTGTTTTACAAAAAATTCTTAAAAGGCCAGGTGGGTTCTTCCCTGGAGATATTGCTTTAAAGATAGACCCAGAGCTTTTGGTTGAGCTTAGTGAGGAATTTGATGCTGGAACAGTCCTTGTGACTGGTACAAATGGTAAGACCAGCGTTACAAACTTAATTGCCGATTGCATGCGTTATGATGGTTATGAAGTTGCATGGAATAAGACTGGTGCGAATCTTTCAAGTGGTATTGCTGCTGCAATTATGGAATTTAAGGTTCGCAGAAGGAAGAAAAAGTTTGGCGTATTTGAAGTTGACGAGCTTTGAGTTGCCGATGCGCTTCCAAAGCTTCGTTCGCGTTTCTTGCTTCTCTTGAATTTGTTCCCAGACCAGGTTGACCGTTTCGGCAGTATTCAAAATATTCAAAAATCGCTTATCGATGCGCTTAACAAGTCGCCCCAGACTGTTCTAATTTATAATTGCGATGATCCAAATTGTCAAGTTGTGGCTGACGAATGCGATAACAATACAATTCCATTTGGAGTTGACGATATAATTTCAAAAATTGACGATGGTGCGAAGACGAAGTGCCCATTGTGTGAGTTTGAACTAAAGTATAGTCTTCACCAATATGCTCAGTTGGGAACATACAGATGTCCAAATTGTGGTTTTAATCGCGCAAATCCTAAATATGTAACAACAGATGTTGAACTAGTACGCGAAGACTTAAGATTTAAGGTTAATGGTAAGCAGTTTAAAAGCCCTAAGGCTGCCGAATATGTTTGCTATAACCTTACAGGATTTGTAGCTTGTGCTGGTGCTTTGGGATGTCATGAGGAGTCAATTGCGAAGTCCATCACTTACCAGCAAGCAAAAAATGGACGTATGGAGTTTTTCGATATTGATGGTAAGCAAGTTATGATTAACTTGGCAAAAAATCCGGTTGGTTTCAACCAAAACATAAACTTTATTGTTGACAGATACACTTCTGACGAGCGTCCAGCCAATACTTCGGTGGCATTTTTCGCCAATGCTCGTGAGGGAGATGGCAAAAGCACTGAATGGCTTAAAGATGTCAACTTCTCAAACCTTCTTGGTCATGACAACATGCGCGTTTATTATGGCGGGGAGGCTTTTGCTGAGCTTTCGGCAGCTTTGAGGGATGAAAAAGTCACCGCTCAGCGGGTTCAAAATGTAAAGGAGCTCCTTAGCTTCGCTGATAAAAGTAAGGATATCTACATCATCGCAAATTACACTGCAATGTTTCCGCTTCGCGATGAACTTGTTAATTTAACATCAGATTAATTTTTATGGTGTATAATTCCAGGTTAAATTGATGGAGAAATTATGTTAGACATTAAATATGTTCGCGAAAATACCGAAGACGTGGCAAAAGCGCTTGCAAACCGCAACGCAAAGTTTGACACTAAAAAGTTTTTGGCCTTGGAAGAAGACAGGCGCAAGTTTATTGCCGCCGAAGAAGAGCTTCAAGCAAGCCGCAATACTGCTTCGAAAAAAATTGGCGAGCTTATGTCTAATGGCGACAAAGATGCTGCTAACAAGGCAAAAGATGATGTCCGTAAGATCAATGACAAGCTAGAAAAAGCAAAGGAAAAGCGCGAGGCAGCCGATGTAAAGCTTCGTGACTTTATGCTTGCTGTTCCAAACATTCCTCATGAATCTACTCCTGTGGGAAAGGATGAAAATGACAACCCAGAAGTTCGCAAGTGGGGTGATCCTCGCAAATTTGACTTCGAAGCCAAGGCTCATTGGGACATCGGGACAGATCTTGGAATTATTGATTTTGAGCGTGGCGTTAAGCTTGCAAAGAGCCGCTTTTATGTTTTGGCTGGTGCAGGTGCTAGACTTGAGCGCGCGCTGATCAATTATATGGTCGACACTCACACCGCAAAGGGTTACAAAGAGTGGTGGTTGCCGGCAATTGCAAACGCAAACACGCTTACAGGCACAGGTCAGCTTCCAAAATTTGAGGAAGATTTGTTCAAGACCAACGATGGAATGTATTTAATTCCAACCGCCGAAGTGCAACTAACCAACCTTCATGCTGGTGAGATTGTAGACGAAAAAGATCTTCCAAAGAAATATTGTGCTTTTACTCCATGTTTTAGGAGCGAAGCTGGGGCTGCTGGACGCGATACAAGAGGAATCATTCGCGTTCATCAATTTAGCAAGGTTGAGATGGTTTATTTTACAAAACCTGAAGACAGCCAGCAAGCTTTGGAAGACATGGTTGCCGATGCTGAGTTCATCTTGCAAGAACTTGAGCTTCCTTACAGAGTTGTTAGCCTTTGCACTGGGGACATTGGCTTTAGTTCTTCAAAGACATATGATTTAGAAGTTTGGCTCCCAAGCTATAATGCATACAAAGAAATTTCATCTTGCAGCGATTGTTGAGACTTCCAAGCAAGGCGTGCGAATATTCGCTTCAAAGATAGCGATGGCAAAAACCAATTTGTTCACACATTAAATGGAAGTGGCTTGGCAGTTGGTAGAACCATGGCTGCAATTCTTGAGAACTATCAGCAAAAAGACGGAAGCGTCAAAGTTCCAAAAGTTCTCCAAAAATATATGGGATGTGAAAGCATTAAATAATGTCTCAGGAAGCTCAAGATACAAATAAGCTTTCTAAAGTTACTGATGAAATGCTCCAAACTTTTTCTAACAAGGAAGAAAAAGTTGCGGTGGAGTCTTCGGTAATTGATCCAAGCGTCGAAGAAACAGATAAAACTGTAGTTGAGTTCTCCGAAGACGAGGCTGTTCCTAAGACGGAAGAGAATTCAGAAAAGCCCAAGAAGGGTGGTTTTTTTTTAAAAGGGCTCTTGATTATTTTGTTGATAGCGTTCGTTGGAATAGCAATTTTTGGTATTTGAAATAGATGATTTAGATACGATGACGAAGAACAATTAATCAGTAACTGGCAAGTAAATGGTACAAATGCCGTTGTTGTAATTGATGGGAAGAAATTAACTATAAACCCAAATGCAGTGCTGGAATACACTGTTGATCCTGTTTCAAAAGTTATTAAGTATAAAACTGGCGATAAATCTGGACAATCGCACTATCGTTTTTCATGGGACAGAAACCAGCTTGCTATCGTGGAAAATACTACATGTGACCCTGTGTCTACAATCTTAAGTGACCTTGGTTGGTTTTGGGATTGGGCAACCTGCGGAATGTCTGGCATAGATCTTTCGCCTTCGTATACCAAGAATAATAAAAATGAGGTAGATACCGAAAACACAGGTCTGGACGACATTATGAACAACGGCAAGTCCGAAAGCATTTTGCTCGACCGAATCCCCACGAAGAAAAGTTCAAACGAATCATAACCATGCACAAAATTATCGTAACAGATATCACTGTAAAGCAGTATCGTGTTGTATGCCTTGTAAAAGTTGAAGGTAATAAGTATTCGGATCAAAATCTTGCTGATAATCTTTTAAAACTCATGCCAAATTTGGCAAACCATAAATGTAAAAATAATTTGGGTGAGAATTTCTTGCAAGTTATGCATAACACTTCGTTGCCTCATTTATTGGAGCATATGATTATCGATATTCAATCAAAGTCTACTCAAAAAGCTCTTTTTGGTACGACCGAATGGGTAGACGAACAGCAGGGTATTGCTAAAATTGAACTTTCTTACGAGGATGATTTACACTGCTTAGAAGCCATTAAGCAAGCTGTAGAAATTATAAATTCCTAGGCATATTTAGATGTCGAAGCCGTTGCATCGTCTTTTTGCTCAGCTTCGTCATATTGTAGTAGTTCATCAATTGTGATAAACCTGTATCCCTTAGATGAATAATCCTTTAGGAATTTCTCAAGAGCTTCAACAGTCTCGGAGCGGTCGCCTCCACCATCATGGCAAAGGATTACATCACCCGAAGCCGCAAGCTTCATGTTTTTCAGAATTACATCTGAACCCGGCATTTGTCAATCGTTTGTGTCGATGTTTCAACCAATCTCACAACTGACAAAAGGTGAAAGTAAACGAACAGTTATGGCGCTTAGGTTACCTCCAGGTAGGCGAACAATGTCGCTAACATCATCGCCAGTTGCCCGGTGAATCATATCCATACCATCTTTAACTTCTTCAATTTGTTTTTCGGCACTCATGTTTGTAATGTCTAGACCACCCGCTGGACGTGCATGATCATAAGTGTGTGTACAAACTTGGTGACCTTCCTTTGCCTCTTTGGCTACAAGTTTCTTGCCCCAACTTTCTTCCAAGCGTTCACCAACGGTAAAGAATGTTGCATGCGCATCGTATTTTTTAAGAAGGTCAAGAATCTCTTGAGTGTATTCATCCGAAGGACCATCATCAAATGTCAATGCGATGACCTTATCTTTACCTGGGTTAATATTTACTTGTCTGCAAACAACATTGTTTGGGTCTTTAGTTTGTCTTTCTGCATATTTGCCAGAAACTAAACCATGTAAAATAGACCAAGTACCAGGTTCGCCTGTACCTTCGAATTTATGTATAGCACCAACACCTACAATTTTTGAAGTTGCCGCAATGTCGCTATCGTCCGAAGTATAATCTTCCATTCTGTCTTTTCCATCGGTATATGTTAGCTCGTCCCCAGCTTGAAGTTGATATTTATCATCAACCTCTTCGCCATTAACTTCAGCATAGTATGGGTAGCCTTCCCCTTTATCAATAATGCTGTAATCCACAGCAATAAAGTTTCCGGATTTGACTTGTGCGTTAATTTCTCTGGCGGCCTCGCTTACACTTTTATCATAGCTAAGAGTGATTTCTTCGCCATTTGCCTTGACCTGGATAGGCCAAAACTTCCAAGCACCCAGCCCAAGAAGAGCAAAAACAACCACAATAATTGCAGTTCTTAGAATATTCTTACGCCTCTTTGACCTCTTGTTTTTCTTAACATGCTTGTAAGTGTATTTATCTTGAGACCCTCTAGAATATTGAGCAGTTTGATAGTTCAAATTATTATGAGCTACAGTATTGTTATTTCCAAGGGGAATATTGTTTCTCGCAGCACTATTATTTCGATATCTGCTAAGGTTTCTGTATTTATCTGCATTAGTCATGACTTTATATTGTACCATTTTGGATGTTTTAAGTAAAATTTAGCTTATAGTTAAAGTGTCCTTAACGAAATTTTCGTCGTCTAGGTCAAGTTTCATCAAATTATCTATCATATGAACATAAATCTTAAAAGAAAGTTTTAGCTCGTCTTCACTCATTCCTTCGTCTGGTCCATGTAGAGTTCCAACCCATGCTGGCTTTGCTATTCATTCTCGAATTGGTCCAAAGCTGGTTCCACAATCAAAATTTCTTGCATATGTTGCACCACCCATCGTAAACTTCCGCGGTTCTTCGCCAGTTGAATCTTTATAAGACTTTGCTAGCGAAGCCACAAGTTTTGATTCTGGGTTAATGGCAAATGGTGGATAAGCTTTAATTTGCTTAAATATTGCACCCTTTGGCATATGTTTTTCTATTTTTTTGCGAATAAGTTCTGGATTTGTACACATTGGAAATCTCACGTCAAATGTTTGTGAGATGCTTCCATTTTTAAGTCTAAGCTTTGTTGGAACAATAGTTAATCGTTCAAAATTCTCATCACCAACATTGAGGCCCACGCATTCTCCATTAGGTTTACCTGCAATTTTAATGATAAACTTAAAAAATTCTTCTTCTTGCTTATTGCAAATATCTTTTTCAAGTAGGAAGTGCGAAAGAATTGCAATGCTATCGATGCCCTGGTATGGGTCGGCAGCATGAGTACCTCGGCCTTTAGCGATAATTTCAAAACTGTCCTTTATAGCATTAACCTTAACAGCGTGAGAAAGCCTTGAATTGCCAACGTCTATCCACTGTTTTTGTGCCTTGCAAATTGCAATAGCTTTTCCTGCAACAGCATTTGTGCTGGATCCCGCGCTAATATTAAGTAAATTCCCGTTCTTGATTTTTTGACTAACACTAAAGCGCATAAGTCCTTTTTCACCATATGGAACAGGAAAGTCTGCATCGGGTGTAATGACGACTTTTGGTTGATCAAAGTCTTTCTTGAACTGCTTTATATCAGAGCTAAAAGTCTCTTCATCAGTCCCAAATAAAAATCTTATGCTATATGGAACAATTTTATTATTTTTAAGCCAGTAGTTAATTGCGTGAAGCAAAATTACCAAAGGCCCCTTATCATCCATTACACCTCGACCAATTAAGTAACCATTAACTTTGTTTAATTTATAAGGGTCGAAGTGTCAGCCAGTACCTGGAGCAACCACATCGCAATGCCCAATGAAACCAATCTGAGTATCCTTTTGCCCTTTTAAATCGGCAATCCCAATGACATTCTTATGATTTTTGGTTTTAAAACCAAGGCGTTTAGCAATTTTTAGAGCTTCCTTCATTGCATCACAAGCTCCAGTTCCAGTGGGGAATTCTTTGTTGAATTTACCATTTTCAATACTGCTAGGAATTTCGACTAAAGAAGCAATGTCGTCCAGGATGTTATTTCAATTCTTATCTAAATACTTATCAATTGCTATGTTCAGTTCTTTTATCTTCATAAAATCGTACAAGCACGCATTATTGCACAAAAGGGGTAATTTTTGGCTAATTATTTACCTGCTTATTTTTTAAAATATTTCTTGACTTAGAATATTCGTACTGGTAAAATACGCGATTACGCCTTAAATTCGATTGGTTAAATCTTATGTTTACCAGCGATTTTAAGAAAAAAAGGAGATATTATGAAAGCGACAATTAAAACTGGTGGAAAACAATATAATGTTGGTCTTGGTGATGTTTTTGACATCGAGAAGATCGATGCTAAAGCAGGCGATAAAGTAGCCTTGACTGCTATTTGCATTGTGGATGGTGACAAAATTGAGGCAGATCCTGCTAAAGCTACAAAAACTGCTGTAAAAGCTGAAGTCCTTGAACAGCACAAAGGAGACAAACAAATTGTTTTCAAATTTAAGCGTCGCAAGAACTATAAGGTTAAGAGGGGTCATAGACAAAATCTTACTAAGATTCGCATTGTTGAGATTGGCACTGCTAAGTATGATCCTAAAAAAGATGTAAAGCCTGCAGCTAAAAAGGCCGAAGACAAGAAACCTGCTGCAAAGCCTGCGGCAAAAGCAGCTCCAAAACCAGCTGCTAAGCCAGCCGAGAAAAAGGCTCCAGCAAAGAAACCAGCTGCAAAGGCTCCTGCTAAAAAAACAGCAGAGAAAAAACCTGCTGCTAAGAAACCAACTACAGCAAAAAAGGCTCCAGCAAAGAAGCCTGCTGCTAAGAAATAATTTGGAGGTGCATTATGGCTCATAAAAAAGGTTTAGGTTCCAGTAGAAACGGTCGTGATTCACATAGCAAACGTCTTGGTTGCAAGATGTTTGGTGGACAAAAGGTTAAGGCTGGAAATATTATTGTTCGCCAAAATGGTACCCGTATTCACCCAGGCGAAAATGTTGGTCGTGGTAAAGACGACACTCTTTTCGCTATGTGTGATGGCACTTTGGAATATAGCCAAGGTGCTAAAAGAAAAGTTCACGTGCGTAAATAGTTTGAACTAGTCTTTAAAAGGTATTGTTTCATAAGAAGGAAATATGAGGCTTCGCCTTTTTCAAATAATATCCAGAGCTCAGAATAATGATGTAGTTAGTCGTTGATATGACTATTTCATTGTTGCTGTTGCTTTTATATCAATTGTGCCTTTGATGTTTAAGACCGATTTCACCACTGATGAATTCGATAAGTTTTTACATCTGGTTGATATTATTACTGTATTTATCCTCTTTGCCGATTATGTTTTTAGGTGAATGACATATGACATAAAGAGCGGCCTGGGAAAAAAAGCATTTTTCATCTACCCATTTACGCCGATGGCTATCATCGACTTACTTGCTATTTTGCCATCTATTACATTGATTAATGACAGTTTTAAGTTCCTAAGAATTTTGCGTATTGTTCGTATTTTGCGCATGTTTAAGGGCTTGACCATTATGACCAACGTATTTATTCGTGAACGTAAGGCCTTGCTCTCTATAATATTTTTCATGTGCGTATATGTTTTGACTGTTGGACTTATTATGTTTACAGTTGAGCCAGATACATTTAATAATTTCTTAGATGCACTTTATTGGTCAACCACTGCTCTTGCAACAATTGGCTATGGTGACATTACACCAGTATCTGACTTCGGTAAATTTATTGCTATTATTTCTTCCTTGGTTGGTATTGCAGTTGTTGCTTTTCCAGCTGGTATCGTTACTGGTGGTTACATCACGCAGCTTCAAAAGGCGCGCGATAAAGGTAGCGAATACTTCGCCCTTCCTGTAAAGCATGACAAAGTTTATAAGGGCAAACCAATTACTAAATATAAGAGTGCGAAGAGTTACTTCAATGCTAACAAGAAGGTTAAGAATTATTTAACTTGGTTGATTATTGGCGTTTTAATCTCCCTAGCAACAACTTTGTACGTCGAATATGACCCTTATTCAATTATTTACTTCGATGAATATGGCTCTATATTAATATCGGTAATTTTAGAACCTTGTGCAGGTATTTTTGTATGCTTAATAAACGACATTATATATTGTGTATATTCCGGGTCTGCCTTTGGAATTCTGACATTTGCCGTGGGGGCCATGTATTCGGTAATATTTGGTATCTATTTTAGAAGAGGCAGAAAAATTACTGCTTCGTCTATTTGGATGTTGTTCTTGGTTTGCATTGTGTTTAATACTATCTACATGCTTATTTCATATTACATGGTTTATGATGAAAGAATGATTAATTATGCTAGGTTGTATTATCCACCAGAACGTGTCGATTTAATTATGAATTATTTCGGCATTAGCGAAGAGCTTACATTGGTTGCTTTGTATTTCTTTGGAAGATTTATATATGCTGTATTTTGCTTTATATCTGTTTTGCTTGTTCGTAGTTTTTTGTGGGGAAGCAAGATTGATCCAATGCTTAAGATCCCTGCTAAAAAGCGTTTTAAGATGAAGGTTTATAAGCGTGGAAAGAATGAGAAGTCTTACATTCAAGATTGGCTTGACCAAAATACTGCCGAAGACGAAGACATCCCAGAGTTCCAGGCTGCGGTCAAGCGTGGTAGAGAATCTATTGCTCAAACAAGAAAGAGCATTGAAGAAAAGCGTCAATCTATTGAAGAGATGCAACAAGATGTTCAAGATAAGATCGCCGAGATTCAGCAACGTCGTGAAGAAATTGCAAAGCATGAAGCCGCAATTGATGTTAAGAAGCGTGCTGTTCGTCGTGCTAAAAGAATTCAACGTATCGAAGAGTCAGATTCCGCAATTTCAAACATTGCCTCTGCGGTTATGACAACATCAGAAGATTATAGAACAGAAGGCCCAGGTGCCGATACTGTTGGTCAAACGGATTCCTTTGCTCCGATCGAGGGCGATGGAAATACCGGAGAGATTCCTCCAGTTGAACCAAAGCACCAAGCTAAAGATAGTGAATAATGGATAAAAAGCTTAATTTCAAACAGATTCTTGTTGTCGCTTCTACATTGTTTGGAATGATTTTTGGTGCTGGTAATCTTATTTTTCCAGTTCATATGGGACAGGTAGCTGGTAGTAATTATTTAATTGCTACTATCGGTTTTGCTATTACTGGAGTTATTGTTCCAATTTTAGGAATTATTGCTATTGGTTACAGTGAGTCTAATGGTCTTTATTCATTAGCTTCAAAAATTTCAAAACCATTTGCTTTAATTTATACAATCATTTTATATTTGGCAATTGGACCTTGTGCTGTTATGCCAAGGAGTGCTTCAATCGCATATGGTGCTGGTATGGCTGCCATTATTGGAGATAAATTTAACCAAGATATTGCGTTTTTGATTTTCTCCTTCATATTTTTTGTGATTGTTTTGGCTTTTAGTTTAAAACCTTCTGGAATTACAACTTCGGTAGGAAAAATTATTAACCCATTTTTTTTGCTATTCCTATTTTTATTGTTAATAATTGCACTTACTAACCCAATGACAGATCCAGGTCAAGTTGCTCCAACAGAGGCTTATGAGAAAGACCCATTCTTTTGCGGTTTTACTCAAGGATATGGAACAATGGATGCTTTGGCAGGCCTTGCCTTCGGTATTATTTTGATTGATATCGTTAAAAGGATGGGAGTTAAAACTCCTGGTGGAATTACAAAAAGCATTATGGTACCCAGCATTATGACGGGGTGTTTGATGTTTGCAATTTATGCCCTAACAATTTTGATGGGTGTTGAAAGCCGTGGTGCTTTTGATATTTCTAGCAATGGTAGTATCGCTCTAAGTGATGTTTCAAATTATTATTTTGGTCTTGCAGGCAATGCAGTATTAACAACAATTGTTACACTTGGCGCGCTTAAGACCTCAATTGGATTGGTTACATCTTGTTCTACTACTTTTTGTGAGATTATTCCAACCAAGAAGATTGGTTATAAAACATGGGCTGTTTTGTGCGTATTGGCTGGTTTTACAATTTCAAATTTAGGGCTTGATAATATTTTGTCATTCAGTCAGCCAGTGCTTTGCTTCCTTTGTCCATTAGCTATTGTTTTGATTGTTTTGGCTTTTATTGGAAAGCGTTTTAATTACTCGTCAATTATTTTTAAAACTACAATTTATTTTACTTGCATTCCTGCTTTGTTTGATGCTATTTGCAATTTACCTGCTGATATTATTGCGAATTTGAATCTAGAGAATTTTATTGTTCACGGACAAAAAGCTATCCCACTTGCAGATGTTGGTTTTGGATGGCTAATTCCGGCTATAATAGGTTTTGGTATTGGTTATACGATTTACAAAATTAGCATAAAGCATAGGAGTGAGGATGAATAAGATAAGAAAAACAAAAATTATCTGCACAATTGGTCCTGCTAGTAGCTCCGAAGACATGATCACCAAACTCATTAAGGCTGGCATGAACTGTGCAAGGATAAATTGTTCCCATGGCACTGCTCAAGACAGACAGCCAATTGTTGCAAGTCTTAAAAAGATTAGAAAAGAACTCAATTATCCACTTTCCATCTTGATGGACACAAAGGGTCCAGAGTTTCGAATTAAAACTTTTAAAGATGGCAAGGCTTATATTAAAGATGGCTCTAAATTTAGTTTCACAACCGATGACGTCGAAGGCGACGAGACAAAAGTTGCTGTCACATACGATAAACTTTGCAATGATCTTAAAAAAGGTGACACTATTTTAGTCAACGATGGCTTGGTAAAGTTTGAAGTTGAAAAGGTTACCGATCACAATGTTCATTGCAAGACAATTATTGGTGGCGAACTTAGCAACCACAAGAGCATGAATTTCCCTGGTAAAGACCTATCTTTGGAATTCTTGAGTGAATCTGACAAGAAGGACTTGCTTTTTGCTATTAAAAATGACTTTGACTTTGTTGCATGTTCTTTTGTTTCATGCGCCGAAGACATAAAGTCTGTCCGTGATTTTATGTATGACAATGGAGGTGCAAAAATTGCCCTCATTGCAAAGATAGAGAATCAATCTGGCATAGATAACCTTGCTGAAATTTGTAAATATTGCGATGGTGTTATGGTTGCCAGGGGTGACCTTGGTGTTGAGGTTGACTATGACAAGCTTCCTGTTATTCAAAAGCAAATTATTTTATCTTGTATTAGAAGTGGCAAGCTTGCTGTTACTAGTACAGAAATGCTTGAGTCTATGATCGAGAACCCACGTCCTACGCGTGCTGAAATATCCGATGTTGCCAATGCGGTTTATGATGGGTCTTCGGCGGTAATGCTCTCTGGTGAGACTGCCGTAGGTAAATACCCTGTAGAAGCAGTTGAGGCAATGTCAAAAATTGCCATGAGTGCTGAAGCTGCCATCCCATATAAAGATTTATTGCCTTTGCGCAAGCCTGTTGTTGAAGGCCGCACAGTAGATGCGATTGCAAAAGCAACTTGTACTGTGGCAATTAATGTTGAGGCAAAAGGAATTGTAAACTTATCTGCAAGTGGTTTTACATCTGAGCTTATTTCTAACTTCAGGCCACCTGTGGATGTAGCAACCATTACTAGCCAGAAAAAAGAATTCTATAAACTGGGCTTATATTGGGGCATCAATCCTATCTTTGAAGCTCCCAGAGAAACAGTTACAAACTTGGAAGTCTTAAATGTTGCCAAAAAATACGCTAAAGATGTACTTGGCCTAAAAGAAGGCGACAAGTTTGTCCTAAATTCAGGCTGGCAAGACGACGAAGTTGGTTATACCAATTCGCTTCTTGTCGAAACTATCTAAAACAGCTCCGAATAATCTACGTTGTCAAGATCTATATCGCCAGCTTCTTGTGCAGCAATAGCTTTTTCTTCTTCAATGTATTTGTTATCCACAATCTTAATGAATGGGTAATACATAAACATACCAATAAAGAAAAGCACAATTTGCAAGACGGCTCCTTGTCATCCGCTGACCAAAAAGCCCGATATTATTGGCGGTGTGGTTCACGGCAATTGGATGCCATTGCAAAGTGGAACCCATCCTCAATCCATTGCAAAGTATGAAATAACAATATTAACTGTTGGTACCAGCATAAATGGAATTAATAGCAATGGGTTTAAAACAATTGGTAAACCGAAGATAATTGGTTCATTAATTCCAAAGCATCCTGGAACAATTGATAAGCGTGAGAGTTTCTTGATGCGCTCGCTTCGGCATACGATGATCATTACAACAATTAAAGAAAGTGTAGAGCCTGCTCCACCTAAGGTTGCAAACATATCTTGGAACTGTTGGTTAATGATGTTTGGAATTGGGTTGCCAGCTTTAAAAGCTTCCAGATTCTCAAAAGCCAAAGTCTTAAGGATAGGGTTAAAAACAGCACCCACAACAGAACTTCCGTTAATTCCGAAGAACCAGAAGAAGTGTAGGAACAAATAAGCCACGACCATAGCTCCCAAAGTATTTCCAAGACCTGTTAATGGAGTTTGTAAAACAACGAAGATGAATTGTTGTAAGTCTCCATAAGGTGTAAAGCTCATTCCAATACGAATAACAAAAGCAACAGCAATAATCAAGAATGCAGGAATCAAAGCCTCAAAAGATTTAATTACTGTTCCCGGGACACTTGCTGGCATCTTAATTGTCCAGCCTCGTTTAACAAAATAAACAAAGGCACGTGTTGACAATAGCGATGTAATCATTCCTAAAAACATACCTTTTGAACCCATCCATGCAATAGGGATGCTTGTTACGTCAATTGGTGTGCCACCGTCTTCGGGGATAAATTGTGTAACAAAAGGTGTAACGATGAAAAATACAACAATCGCAACCAAGGCAGCTTGCATTGCGTCTTCGTCAAATTGTTTAGCCAAGCTGTATGCGATTCCTCCCACGGCAAGAAGTGCCATTACATCAAAACTTGCACTTGCAGGAATTGCCATATAGTCAGATCATGTTTCTCCAAATATTGAATTCATCCATTCCAAATAAGCTGGAATTGGGAAGTTAGCAATTAGTAGGAAGAAAGAACCTGCAATTAGAAGAGGGACCGAAAGCAAAAAACCATCGCGGATAGCAATTAGATATTTATTGCCCGCTATGGCCGATGCCATTGGGCTAAAGACTTTTTCAAGTCAGTTCATAAACTTATTCATTATTTCTCCTTAGATGCTTTGTGTTGTTTTAGAATTCTAATTACTTGTTTCATAACTTCTTCGCTATCCATAGCGCCATAAATGCCTGCATCAATAACGTCCACAGGAACATCAAATTTAGCAAGTTGCTTTTCCATTTTGGATAGCAAGAATTTAACCTGAGGCCCAAGCAATACCAAAACTGGTTTCTTTTCTTCAACAACCTCAACTGCTTTTGCAATTGGGTGAGCTGAAATAGCAAATGGCATATTATGCTTTTCGCAGGTAGCTTCCATTTTCTTAACCATAATACTGGTTGACATACCAGCATCACAGAACAACAAAATGTCTCTCTTTTTCATTAGATCCCCTCTCTATACTTCAGCGTGAATTCTTTTTTCGTAAGCGTCCAACCATTCCTGGCTAACTTCTTCTATTTTAGTCTTTTTATCTTTGTCTGGTCACGAGATTAATATTTTTGGTTCTTGATTATTGTTTGCAACGCAAAATGTAAATTCAACAGTTGTTGACACTCCTCAATTTCCATTTTTATCCATTGCGATTAAACTAATTTGTGTGTCATTGATTTGTTTATTGCGTTTGATTAAGTCTTCTTCAAAGTCATACAAAGTTTTATCGCATGCTTCTTGTGGCGCTATGCCTTCGGCGATTTTGCGTACAACTTCATAGCTTAAAACCCCTTTGGTGATGTCTTCGCCAAGACCTGTTGCTGCAGCAGAACCAATGTTGCTGTCTGCATAAAAGCCACATCCGCAAAGTGGACTGTCTCCAATGCGTCCAGGTTCTTTCATAAACAGCCCTGAAGTCGAGGTCCCAGCAACAATTTTGCCTGTTTTGTCTAAGCAAATTCCGCAAACAGTATCATGGCCATCATAGGCTTTCAAGTTCTTTTCTTTTTCAAGTTCTTCTTTTTTGTTGGCTCACATTTTTATTGCGCGCTCTGTCAACATTTCCTTCATTTCAAAATTATTTTCTTTTGCAAAGTGGTTTGCACCTTCACCGACACGCATGTTGTTAACTTTTTGCTTTGAAAGTTCCATGGCTACTTCTATTGGGTTTGCGATGTCACTAACTCCAGCAATTGCACCAACTTGTAATGTATTGCCATCCATATAAGCAGCGTCAAGCTCTACTTTACATTCTTTGTTTGGCAAGCCACCATAGCCTACAGATTTATAGTAGGGGTAGTCTTCAACATCTTTGATTAAAGTTGAAACAGCAGCTGCTGCGTCTTCGCCGTTTTTAATCATTTCAAATGCTTTTGATAAACCATCGAATGACATTCTTCATGTAGAAATAGTACCGTAATTCATAGCGCACATTTTAACATAAGCATATCCCTTAAAGTGTGGTGAGATATGATAAAATGAAGGTGCTGTGTTATTTAAAGATATAAAATTTATTGATGAGAATTGCGATGTCCACGAGCACATGAATGTTGGAGTTGTGGACGACAAAATCACTTATATAGACAAAGAGCTTCCTGAGGATGCAAAGAGCTATGGCGAAGTTTATGAAGGCCAAAACAAATTGCTTCTCCCGGGCTTTTATAATGTTCATGCGCATGCTGCTGCTGTTTTGCTTCGTAGTTATGCAGATAAGCAGCCACTAAACGAGTGGTTAAACGATTGGATTTTCCCATTTGAGGCAAAGATGACCGATGAAGATTATTATTGGTCTACCTTGCTTGGTATGGCCGAGATGGCGCGTTTTGGTATTGTTAGCTGCTCTGATATGTATTTTGGTGGCGAGGCGCGCGTTAAAGCTTTGGTCGAAAGCAAGATGAAATGCAACACTTGCGAGGCTATTGTTAGTTTTGATGACATTCATTTTTCTGAGCATCCACTTTATAAAGTTTCTATGGAAATGATTGACAAATACAATGGTGCCGAGGATGGAAGAATTATTACTGACCTTTGCATTCATGGTGAATATACAACCAAAGAGACAATTTGCCGTGAAATTGGGCAGATGGCAAAGGATAAAAATTTAATTATTCACAGTCATGTATCTGAGACTCAAGCAGAACATGAAGAATGTAAAGAGCGTCACAATGGCATGACTCCAATCCAATATTTCGAAAGTATTGGAGTATTGGATGCTCAAAATTTAATTGCTCATGGTGACTGGCTTGAAAAAAAAGATTTAGAAATTATGAATGACCATGGTGTTTCGCTTGCAACTTGCCCTGCTTCAAATTTAAAGCTTGGAAGTGGAATTGCAGAATTGCCTACATTTTTGGACCATGGTATTAATATTGGTCTTGGTACCGATGGCATGGGGTCAAACAACAATCATAATTTCTTGCAAGATATGTACATTATGGCATTGCTTAACAGAGGTCATGCTCATGACTCATCGTTAATGCCGGCAGATATTGTTCTTAAGATTGCTACACAAAATGGTGCGAAGGCTCAAGGTAGAGAGAATTGTGGAAGCATTAAAGTTGGCAACAAAGCCGATTTGTGTGTAATGGATCTAAGTGAGATTGTTTGGATCCCTGGCGAAAATATTTTAAACAACCTTATTTATGCTGGTCTTGGTTCTGATATTTGCATGACCATGGTTGATGGTAACATTGTCTATAAAGATGGGTCATGGCCTCACTTAGATATTGAAAAAATTAAAGCCGAAGTAATTGCGCGACGCAAGCGTATTGTTGGTGAATTATAAATGTTAAATTTTGACAAAACTTATAAATCTTTTGATGAATATCTAAAAGACTTCGCTCCAAAGTTTAAGGATTACTACATTAAACATTTAAAAGATGCTCGTGTTAGCTTTGAAGACAATAAGCATAAGGATGTAGATAAATATTTATACAAGCCTTTGTTGGACTTCAGTCAAAATGTAGGAAAGATGCACAGGCCACTTACATGTTTGGCAACTTTTAATGCTTTAAACAAGGATGTGCCTACTGAAGTTGTACTTCCTGTAGCTGCTGTTATTGAGCATTTTCAATCTGCAGCGCTAATTCATGATGACATCGCCGATGCCGGGGAGCTACGTCGCAACAAGCCTTGCCTCTACAAGACAGAGGGTACTGGCCTAGCAATAAATGCAGGGGACTTTGGCCTTGCTATGGTTGTGCCTTCGGTGATTAGTGAACTTGAAAAGCTAGGTGTTGCCGAAGCCAAGGTATTGACAATTGTAAACGAGCTTACCAAGATGGAATATATGACTATCGAAGGTCAGGCAATGGATTTGGGTTGGGCCCGCGATGACACTTTTGATATTTCCATTGCAGATTATTGTGTGATGGCTACTAAGAAATCTGCTTATTATTCTGTTAGTGTACCATGTGTTTTGGGTGCAATTTGTGCAGATGCAAGCCCTGATATTGTTATGGCACTTCAAGATTTTGGTCTTAATTTGGGTTTGGCATTTCAAATTCAAGATGATTTGCTTAATTTGATTGATGATACAAATGCCAACAAAGATTTTCGTAATGATATTAGTGAAGGTAAGCGAACATTAATAGTTTGCAAGGCTGTTGAGACATCTAAAGACAAAGATGAACTCATCAAAATATTAAAATCTGGCACGAAGGATAAAAAGGATCTTCAAAAAGCTGTTGATATAATGCAAGAATGTGGTGCAATTAGTTTTGCTAAAGATTTGGCCAATAATTTATGTATTCAGGCAAAAACAGTGCTTCAGGAGGCCTTACCTTCGTCACCTTGAAAAAAAATATTATTAGATATGTGTAATTGAGTTGTTGAAAGGGGACAATAATGGCTGCTTCCAAAGTTTATTTTACCGATTTTCACTGCTCTCAAAAAGAAAGTAGACTCTCAAAGCTTGAGGCTCTTATAAAAAAAGCTGGTATGGACAAAATTGACTTTAAGGATAAATTTGTTGCTGTAAAAATTCACTTTGGAGAGTATGGCAACCTTGGTCATATTCGCCACCAGTATGCAAAAGTTGTTTGTGACTTCATTAAGGAGCGTGGGGGCAAGGTTTTCTTGACTGATGCAAGTACTCTTTATATTGGAAGTAGAAACAATGCAGTGGATCATCTAGAAAATGCTTTTGTAAATGGTTTTAATCCTCTCTCGACTGGTGTTCCTACAATTATTGCAGATGGCCTTCGTGGTACTGACGAGCGTATAATTCCTGTTGCTGGAGCAAAACATTGCAAAGAGGCGCGTGTGGCTTCGGCGATTGCAGAAGCTGATGTTTTAATTTCTATGACTCATACAAAGGGTCATCAAGTTGCAGGCTATGGCGGAACTCTAAAAAATATTGGTATGGGTTGTGGTTCGCGTCAAGGTAAGATGGAAATGCATAGTTCTGATACACCTATGATTCTTGAGGATGCTTGTATTGGTTGCGGGAATTGTGTTTCGCACTGCGACCATAATGGAATAAGCGTTAAAGATAAGAAGGCTGTTGTTAACGAAGACAATTGTGTGGGTTGCGGTTATTGTTTTTGCTATTGTCCGCATGGTGCTATTCATTGCAAATGGGACGAAGCTCCTTCTGTTATGGTTGAAAAAGTTGCCGAATACACAAAAGCTGCTATTGGTGACAAGCCAGCATTTCATATTAACTTTGTTTCAAACGTTACAAAGCATTGTGATTGCAAACCTTCCAATGACGTTTCAATTATTCCTGACATTGGAATTTTTGCGAGCGAAGACCCAATTGCTTTGGACCAAGCTTGTGTTGATGCCATTAACGCATCGCCAATTTTTGAGGATAGTGAACTTGGCGAGGCTGCTAAACAAGCAGGTGAGAAAGCAGAAAATGGAATTATTTCTGCAGGTGATGGACATGACGTATTTAAGATGGTACATCCTGACACTCATTGGCAAGCGGGCCTTGAACATGGCGAAAAATTAGGTCTTGGCACAAGAGAATACGAATTGATTAAATAATGAGTACTAAATCTTACGAAAAAGCAGTAATGCAACAACGCTCATCAAAGGCAAGGCAGGCTAAGCGTGTTAGTGATGACTCTTCGCCAGTTGCAGTTTTTGCTGCGATAATCGGAAACATATTAATTGGTATTGTTAAATTTATTGCGGCCGGGATTTCTGGGTCTTCGGCGATGGTTGCCGAAGGAATTCACTCAATCGTCGATTCTGGTGATGGAATTTTAGTTTTGTATGGAATTAAGGCATCCAAGAGACGTCCAGATATCGAGCATCCCTTCGGATACGGCAAAGAACTTTACTTTTTTACGTTTATTGTTGCATTGTTTATTTTTGCACTTGGTGGTGGCGTTTCCATCGTAAAAGGTGTCTTGGCCTGGATTAATGCAGACCATACAGTTCTTGGCGACCCTACCATTAACTATGTAGTTTGTCTAATTGCTATGATTATCGAAGGAACATCGCTTGGTATTGCAATTCACTCTGTAAATAAAGAGCGTGGCTCCATGGGAATTGTGGACTACGTTAAGACATGTAAAGACCCAAGTAATTTTGTAATTCTTTTTGAAGATAGTGCTGCAGAACTTGGTTTGTTTGTTGCTATTATTGGAGTTTGGCTCTCTAACATTACTGGCAGCCCTCTCTTCGATGCTGCCGCATCCATAATTATTGGTCTTATTTTGATTGTTGTGGCCATTTTGCTTCTTCGTGAGACAAAAGGGCTTCTCATTGGAGAGGGACTTAGCCCTTACGAGATTGAAGACATCATCAAAATTGTCGAGAAAGATCAGTGTGTTAACCATTGTGGCCAGGTCCTTTCTATGTATATGGGGCCTCAAGACATGATTTTAACTTTGGACGTTAATTTCAAAAAAGAGGCTAGCGAAGTTGAGGTTCTTCGTTCCATTGATAGAATCGAGAAAGACATTACTGGTAAATACCCAGAAGCACGCCGAATTTTCATTGAGGTTGAAAGTTTTCAATCGGTTCATCGTCAAAAACAAGTTTTGGAAGAGCTTATCGAAGAAGCCGAAGCCGAACTTGAAGAATAAGTTCGTTGCAGGTTAAATGTAGTATAATTATTGCCAATTATGGCTAAGATTATAAAAAATAAAGCATTAACAACTCAGAATTTAATTGTTAAACGTGGTGACAGTGGTCCTGCTGTCGAAGATGTACAAAGAAAATTATGTACTCTTGGTTATTTGAAGGACTCTCAAATTGATTCTTTCTATGCTGAAAAAACTGCAGCTGCAGTTAAGAAATTTTCTGAAGATGCAGGCCTTGATCCAATTGAAGATGTTAGTGAAAAGGTTTGAGCTCGTCTTGTAGATGCTAGTTTTCAACTTGGTGACAGGAATTTGTTCCTTCGTATCCCTTATTTTCACGGGAATGATGTTTTGCAACTTCAAAAAGCGCTTGGTAGCTTGGGTTTCCAGGTTCATAACTATGATGGAATGTTTGGGACTTCAACAGAGCGTGCGCTTAGGCGTTTCCAGATTAATATGGGTTTGCCAAGTGATGGAATTGTTGGCTCGCAAACCTTTATGGCGCTTAAAAATTTGAAATTTACATGGTCGGATAAAATGCCTCTTGACCATGACGAAGATGAAGGCAACGTAATTTGGCGCGCAAGCGAAGTTTTAGAAGAGAATTCCATTTGTCTTTTTGGAACTGGCGATTTCACCCGCGACGTTGCAAAAAGAATGTCGAACTTGGCTCGTGCGACAAATCCATTTAGTAAGATTTTGTGTTCCACTGCTTATAGTATTGCTCCAGATAATAATACAATGTTGCTACAAATTGCTCTGCCGGACGAAGATGAAGTTGGTGGAAATAATGTTCCTCGAGTCTTATATTCCGAAGGCGAGGACGCCCAAGGCGATGAAACTCAAGCTTTCATTAAAAGATTAACCAGTGGTTTAAGTGCCGCTAAAAGATTAAAGCCTGCCAGACTTACCATCGAATTACCTGGTAAATGCTGGAATAAAGCAGGTGAGGATAGAACTGCTCAGCATTATGCAATTACATCTTTGGATGCATTGTGTGCAACATTAGAAAGCCTACCAGGGAGGAAAAATGATTAATTCACCTCTTGGAACATTTGATATTTTGCCTGACGAAGCAAAGTTTTGGCGTATCTTTCAAGAAAAGGCGCGCGATGTCTTCGGTAGGTATGGTTATGTCGAGATTGCAACTCCAATGTTTGAACAAACCGATTTGTTTGTTCGCGGTATTGGTGAGGCAACTGATGTTGTTAGCAAGGAAATGTTCCGCGTTATTTCTGGTGGGAACTTGGAGAAGGTTTTTGCTGGCGAGCAAATTAAAGCGAAGAGTAACCTGAGCCTTCGCCCCGAAGGCACCGCAGGCGTTGTTCGTGCAGTAATTGAACATGGCATGGCTCCACAGGGGTCAGCTCCGCTAAAGCTTATGTATGCTGGGCCTATGTTTAGAGGTGAGCGACCTGCTGCTGGTCGTCAGCGTCAATTTATGCAAATTGGTGTTGAGTGTTTGGGCGCTAATGAGCCTTCGATAGATGCTGAAGGCATTATTATGCTAATGCGCTTTTATGAGGCGCTTGGTTTTGAGACCAAAAAGTTAAACCTTGTTATTAATTCTATGGGTTGTGCGAAGTGCCGTGCAAAATACCGTAGCGATTTGCTTGATTTCTTGAAAAAGAACGAAGCAAAGCTTTGCGAGACTTGTATTGAGCGAACAGAACTTAACCCACTTCGTACTTTGGATTGTAAAAATAAAGATTGTCAAAAAGTTTTGGACAAGGCTCCAAAGATCAGTGACTACCTTTGTGATGAATGTAAAGAGCATTATGCCCAGGTCAAAGAGCTTTTGAAGGCAGCTAAAGTTAAATTTAGCGAAAGCGACAAGCTTGTTCGTGGCCTGGATTACTACACAAAGACAGTTTTTGAAATTCAAAGCGGCGATGTTGGTGCGCAAGATGCGCTCTGTGGTGGTGGACGCTACGATGGTTTGGTAAAAGAACTTGGTGGCGCAGATACTCCTGGATTTGGTTTTGCTCTTGGCTATGAACGCACGCTTCTTGCTATGAAAAACAATGGCTTTGTTATGGAGCCTGCAAAATCTTGTGATTATTTTGTTGCGGTTGCAACGCCAGATGCAAATACAAAGGCGTTTGAACTTGCACAGAGCCTTCGTGATTATGGTTGTAAGGTTGAGCTAGATCACCAAGGTAGAAGTCTAAAAAGCCAATTTAAACTGGCCGATAAATATTATGCAAAGTATGTAATTGTTATAGGCGAGGATGAATTGAAAAAAGGCGAGTTGTGTGTCAGAGATATGAAAACACACGAACAGCAAAACATTAAAGAAGATAAGATCTTTGCTTTTATTAATGAGCATAAGGACAAATAGAATTTAGGTGTAGTTTATGTCTGTTAAGAAAATCCGCGAGACAAAGCTTTGGCATGCATCATTGTCATTTGTGATTTTGATTGCTTTTATGCTTTTGGGTATTGTTTATTTTGGAACGGACCCTCATATTCCTATGTTTATAGGTGTAATTGTTGCTGCAGTTATTTCATTGATCATCGGTTTTAAGTGGGAAAAGCTTGAAAAGTTTATGATTGATGGCATTTCTAAGTCCATGCAATCGATTCTTATTTTGATTGTTGTTGGTATGCTCATCGGTATTTGAATTACTTCGGGGACCATCCCTGCAATGATCTATTATGGCTTGGCTATTATTTCACCCGAAGTATTTTTGGTAACTGCAATGATAGTTTGCACTATTACGTCTCTTGCAACCGGAACTTCGTGAGGCACCATGGGTACAATGGGTCTTGCAATTATTGGCATTGGAGCAGTATTGAATATTCCTATTGGACCTACTGCTGGTGCGATTGTTTCTGGTGCATATTTTGGCGATAAAATGTCTCCACTTTCAGGCTCTACAAATTTGGCAGCTACAATGGCTGGTACCGATGTCTTCACAAACATAAAATATATGCTAAGACCTACATTGGTTGCTTATATCATTACATTAATCTTCTTTGGGATTTATGGCGCTACGTTTGCCACTACAGGCTCTGACACTTCAGATGTTACAGCATTAATGAATAGCATAACTTCAACCTTTAATATCAATCCATTTTTATTAATTCCGCCATTGGTTGTTGTTTTGGCAATTGTGTTTAAGATTCCAGCTCTTCCTGGCATTACATTGGGTGCTATTGCAGGTGCTATTCTTGCATGCATCTTCCAGGGCGATTTAACTATTTACGATTCTGCTGGAGTTATCGTTGCCAATGGAGTTGATTTTGGAACAATATTAAATGCTTCGAAAGATGGATTTTTCTATGTTTCGGACAATGAACTTTTAAATGAGCTTCTTACTACTGGTGGAATTATGAATATGTCTTCATCGATTTTGATGATTGTAATTGCGATGATGTTTGGTGGAATTATGGAAGGTACCGGGCAACTCGATATTATTATTAAAGCTATTTTGAAGCATGTTAAAACCGACTTTGGACTTGTTGCAACCACCGAAGTCACATGCCTCGTTTCAAATATTGTCATGCCAGAACAATACATTTCGATTTTAATTCCTGGACGTATGTTTAATTCAAGCTATAGGAAGCGTGGGCTTCATCCTAAGTGTTTATCCAATGCGCTTGAGTCTTCTGGGACTGTAACTTCGCCGCTTGTTCCTTGGAACACTTGTGCTTTATATATCAATTCCACACTTGGAGTTGTACCTTTTGGACCAAATGGATATGCCCTATGATCGATTTTTAACTTACTAGTTCCAATTATTAATTTAATTATGGCATTGTTTAAGATTACAATTACAAAGATGACTAAAGAAGAGCAAAAACTAGCTGATGCTGGAGAGATTGTTGTATAGGAGATTTTATGAGCTTTAAGATAGACTCTTATAAGGAACCAGATTTTAATGCAAAGCAATTTGCAGGTTCAAGTGATGCTAAATTAGTTGAGGTAAAAAAAGATAGCATTGCCCCTAAAAACTTCCATGCAACAACCATATATCCTGAATATTTTAAGATTGATGGTAAATGGCATTTGGCTAAAGATTCGCGAATGGATTGTGTTCCTGTTTGAGATGGAAAAGAAATTCAAGTTGTTGAGTTTAGAAACTTGCACGCTGGAGATAAGGTTATTGTAGGCAGGTCGGAAGACGGAAGCGAAGGAATATACGTTCATGTTGACTGTTGGGAGCAAGGCGAAGAACAAGATGCTAATAATCTGTTTGCGTTTAGAGAATCTCGCACAAGAGAAACTTCGTATTCTTATGACTACAACAATCTTGCTGAATTACTTAAGCACGAAAAAGAACATGGTGGCTATGTGGTTTGAGTTTTGGGACCTGCCTGCTCTTTTGATGTCGAGGCTAGACAAGCTATGGCTAAAATTATCGAAAACGGATATTGTCAAGCCTTACAAGCAGGCAATGCTTTGGCTACACATGATTTGGAAGGTGCTTATTTAGGAACAGCCTTGGGTTGTGATATTAAAAATCAAAGCCTTCATGAGATGGGTCATTATAATCACCTTGAAACTATCAATGATGTTAAGGATGCTGGTTCGATTGAAAACTTTATTAAAGATAAAAAAATAGACAATGGAATCATGCATGCTTTAGTTAAAAATAAAATTCCTTATGTATTGACAGGTTCAATTCGTGATGATGGTCCTTTGTATGAAGTAATTGGCAATGTCTATGAAGGACAAGACCAAATGAGGTCGCATATCAGAAAAGCGACGACTGTGATTTCGATGGCTACAGTTCTTCATACAATTGCAAATGGAAATATGACTCCATCTTATAGAGTTTTAGAAGATGGAACTATTCGGCCAGTTTATTTTTATAATGTAGATATTTCAGAGTTTGCTGTTAGTAAACTGGGAGATAGAGGCAGTTTGGCTGCTAAGGGTATTGTAGCTAATGTACAAGATTTTATGAGGAGCCTAACTTCAAAACTTGAAATTTAAGGAGTAGACGTGGCAGAGAAAGATTATTTAAATAAATTTTGTATGCACACTGCAACTTGTGGTGAACTTCGCGCAAAAGATATCGACAAAGAAGTTAGCCTTTGCGGATGAATTTGGCGTAACCGTGACCTTGGTGGTTTTTGCTTTATCACTTTGCGTGACCGCACTGGTATCATCCAGGTTGTAATTGACCCTGATGTTATTGGTAAGGATGCCTTCGAAGAAATCTCTCACTATGGCCGTGAATTTGTTTTGCAAGTAAACGGCAAGGTCCGAAGCCGTGGTGAAAAAGACATTAACCCTGACATGCCTACAGGTGAGGTTGAAGTTTTGGCTAAGGAAGTTATTTTGCTTAACAAATCTCAAACTCCACCTTTCGATATTGAAGATGGCATAGACACATCCGATGATATGAAAATGACTTGGCGCTTTTTGGACCTTCGTCGTCCAGAAATGTACAAGGCGCTAAACCTTCGTCACAAATTTAGCCATGCAATTCGTTCTGCTTTGGACAAGCGTGGTTTTATAGATGTTGAAACGCCCATTTTGGCCAATCCTACGCCAGAGGGTGCTCGCGATTATATTGTTCCTAGCAGGGTAAATCCGGGCAGTTTTTATGCCTTGCCTCAAAGCCCGCAACAATTTAAGCAACTTTTAATGGTTGCTGGAGTTGAGCGTTATTATCAAATTGCGCGATGCTTTAGGGATGAGGATTTGCGTGCAGACCGCCAGCCAGAGTTCACTCAGGTGGATGTTGAAATGAGCTTTGTCCATACTACCGAAGTAATTGATGCTATGGAAGAAGTAATTTTGGAAGCTCTTGGCGAAGTTGGTGTAGACATTAAAGGTCCGCTTCTTCGTATGGATTATAAAGAAGCAATGGACCGCTTTGGTTGCGACCGTCCAGATAATCGCTTCGGTATTGAGCTTGTTGACATCTCAGATTTGGTTAAAGATAGCGATTTCAAAGTCTTTAGTAATACTGTAAAAGACGGAGGCGTTGTTAAGGCTATTAACGCTAAAGGTGCGGGTGATTGGAGCCGTGGCGACACCGAAAAACTCCAACAAATCGCTACCGATAATGGTGCAAAAGGCCTGGCTTATATGCTTTTCCGCAGCGATGGCTCAGTTACAAGTTCCATTGCGAAGTTCTTTGATGATAAACAAATGGCTGCGCTAAAGAAGGCTTTGGATGTCAAAGACGGCGACCTTGTTTTGTTTGTTGCTGATAAATATAAAGTTGTAAGTGCGGCTCTCAGTGCTCTTCGTATTCATATGGGAAATGTTTTGGGCTTGATCGATAAGTCTAAGCATTCACTTTTGTGGGTTGTTAACTTCCCAATGTTTTGCTTGGACGAAGAAACTGGCAAATACAGCGCCGAGCATCATCCTTTTACTCATGTGCTTGATGAAGACATGGATAAGATCGAGACAGCACCTCTTGAATGTGGAAGTTACAGCTATGACATTATTATGGATGGTTACGAAGCCGGGGGTGGCTCAATTCGTATTCATAACGCCGAAGAACAACGCCGTGTGTTGCGTGTTTGTGGCTTGAGCGACGAAGAAATTGATGAGAAATTTGGACACCTTTTGCATGCTTTGAGCTTGGGTGCGCCTCCTCATGGTGGAATTGCTCTTGGCTTGGACCGTATGGTTATGCTAATTGCACAGCGTGATTCTATTCGTGACGTTATTGCTTTCCCCAAGACAACCAGTGCTTCGGACTTAATGACAGGGGCTCCAAACCCAGTCGATAAAAATACATTGGAAGAGCTACAAATTCAAACAAAGAAAGGCAAATAATGGATACATTAGAGACAATTAAATCAATTCTTAAAGACAAACAAGACATTGACCCATCTAGCGTCAATGAAAATTCAACTTTCGAAGATCTCAAGATTGATTCTTTAGATCTTGTAGAACTTGTTTGCGAACTTGAAGACCGTATGCACATCGATTTTGGTGACCCAGATAATTTAAAGACCATCGGCGATGTTGTTAAATACGTCGATTCGCTTTAAATTCTTGTGATAGAATTATATTGCTATAAATTAAGGAGGAAATATGCCAAAGAAGACTATCGATAATTACGATATCGTGGTTGTTGGCGCAGGTAACGGTGGACTTTCAGCTGCTGCTTATTTAGGGCAGCATGGTAAGAAAGTGCTTGTTCTTGAGAAAAACAATGCACCAGGGGGCTGCGCAACAAGCTTCGTTAGAGGGCGTTTTGAATTTGAGGGTACTCTTCATGAGATGTGCCAGATGGGCGAAGGCGAAAATGCTGGAGCTGTACGTCAACTCTTGGATGAATATGGCCTGGATGTTGACTGGGTTGCAGTTGAGGAGGCCTATGCATCGATAAATCAAGATAAAGAAAATGGTTTTAACGTTTTGATGCCTGTTGGTGTAGATGAATACCTTGATGAAATGGAGCGTCAAGTTCCTGGCAGCCGTGAGAGTATGGAAACTGTTATGGAATATGGCCGTATGTGTGTCGATGGTGTTGAATGGCTTGCAAAACATAATAATGAACCTGGTCCTTTGGCTAAAATTGAGATGATGCTCAAGTTTAAGGATCTTATGAAAATTGTTCCTGTTCCTTGCGACACAATGCTTCGTAAGATTGGTGTGCCGGACAAGGCTCGTGAAATCTATGAGTCTTACTGGGATTATGTTGGTGTTGACAGCACGAAGATGAGCTTCGCCGTTTATTGCTTTATGGTTTATACATATCTAACCAAGAAGCCTTGGATTGCCAAACACACAAGTCATGAAATTAGTCTTGCGTATGATAAGGTAATTCGCGATAATGGTGGAGATATTTGGTATACAACTCCTGTAGAAAAAATCGATATAAAAAATGGCGAAGTCAAGGGTGTTCAGCTTTTAAACGGCACCTATATTAAATGCGACAGAGTTATTTCTAACTTAATGCCAACTGTTATTTATGACAGAATGGTTGACCCTGCTGAAGTTCCGGAATATGACAAGAAATTGATGAATGCTCGAAAGCTTGCTCAAAGTGCATTCACTATTTATTGTGGTTTGGATATTCCTTACGAAGAGCTGGGCTTTAAAGCATATGACACCTTCGTTCGCACGACTGGTGACACTTTGGAACAGTACAACAATGCTGCTACAATTGAAGGTCACAAGGACTATTGCGTAACAATTATCAACGAAGCCATTCCGGATTGTTCACCAAAAGGTACTTGTACAGTTCAATTTGCAAAGTTTTATACCGAAGATGCCTTCGCCGATGTGAAGGTTGAAGATTACTTCAAAGTTAAGGATAAAATTGCTCGCGAAACTATCGAAGACTTCGAGCGTGTTGCGGGTATTGATATTATGAATCACATTGAAGAAATCGAAGTTGCCACCCCAGAGACTTGGGCGCGTTACCTTGGCACACCTCAGGGTGATGTTTATGGTTATGCTTGCGGAACGTGGGACGGAATGTTCCCTCGTGTTCAAAGTGGTCATAAGCACGATTACACTATTAAAGGTCTTCGCTTTGTTGGTGGCCATGGAACTCAAATGGATGGTTACAGCCAAGCTTATTTGAGTGGCCGTGAGCAGGCAAGATACATGCTTGATGATATAGAAAGGGGGATCTAATGGCTAAGTATGGTTATGATAAAAGTTCCCTTAAAGGCTTAAAAGTTGGTCCATTTTTAGGTGAGGTTAAGCTTCGTCAACAAAAGATCGCCGAAGCCGACGCAACTCCACCAAAGTCTGTTTTTAATTCCAACGTTTTGGCCAAAAAGCTTCACCCAGAATATTTGTGCCTTGTTGTTAAAAAGGTTATTGACGAAGGCTCTGCAAAAGTTTATGTTTTGGGTCCAGATGAAAAAGAGGGCACAAAGGAGCTTTCTTTCTTTAGAGCTGGGCAATATTTGTCTATGGTATTTCAAATTGGCAAGGTTATTACATGCAGACCTTATACAATTTGTAGTTCACCTAAAGATGCAATCGCCAAAAATCCAACTTATAGCATCATGGTAAAGGGTGTTGATGGTGGTCTTTGCTCACAGTACATTTTAAAAAATTGGAAGCCTGGAACCAAGATCTTGTCTTCGGCACCTTGTGGACATTACTTCTATACAGATCTTCGTGATGCAAAACATGTTGTTGCTTTGGCTGGTGGAAGTGGTATTACTCCATTTTACAGCATGGCAAAAGCAATCGACGAAGGCACCGAAGACTTTAAGCTTACCATTCTTTACGGTAGCCGTGTTTCCAGCGACATTTTGCTTGAGGATGAACTTGCTGCAATTGAAAAGCGCAGTGCTGGCAAGGTTAAGGTTGTTCATGTTCTTTCTGATGAGAAAAAGAAGGGCTTTGAGAATGGCTTTATAACTGCCGACATTATTAAGAAATATGCTGGCAATGATGATTATAGTGTTTTTGTTTGTGGACCTCCTGCAATGTATACATTTATTATGAAGGAAGTTAACAAGCTTAAGTTGCCGCTTCGTCGTGTGCGTTTGGAAGTTCCTGGTGAGACTTTGGATGTTAAAAACCTTCCTGGTTTCAAAGAGACCAAAAAAGGCGCAAAGCACAATATTAAAGTTCATATTCGTGGCGAAGTTAGCAAGGTTCAAACCGATGAGAAAACCACAATTGCTCGCGCGCTTGAAAATGCTGGGATTCCTTTCCCGACTGATTGCCGTAGCGGTAAATGTGGTTATTGTCGAAGCCGCTTAATTAAAGGTGATGTTTGGTTTGCTGCCGACAATCGAAGGGCTGCCGATGCAAAATTTGGTTGGATTCATCCTTGCAACACATATGCAAAAAGTGATATTGAATTAGAGATTTTCCCGTTGATTTAATATGAGTTTTGACCTGTTCCAAATTATCAACTTAATGGCTGTTTATCCAGCATTAGCTGTGATTATTGTACTGGTTATTTTGGTAACCATTGTATCTGGTGCAACCGATGCTCCAAACGCGATTGCCACTGCAGTATCGACACGATGCATGAAGCCTGGAACAGCTTTGGGCATTGCAGCGGTTGCAAACTTTGTGGGGCTTATACTCATGACTTCGATATCTTCCGAAGTTGCCGAGACTATGTTTAACATGGTCAATTTTGGCTCCGAAGACACAAGCGTTGCTTTGCTTGCATTGGTTGCCGCGATGATAGCCTCCATTGCTTGAGGTACTTTTTGTTGGTTTTTGGGTATACCTGCGTCCAAATCGCATTCCTTAATTGCTGGAATTACTGGAGGCGCCATTGCACTTAACGGTATGGAAGGTGTAATTATTAGCGAGTGGATGAAGGTAATTTATGGTATGGTATTTAGTCTTGTTGCAGGTTATGCTGCGGGTTGACTTTTAGTTAAACTGTTAACTGTATTAATGAAAAACATAAATAGGTTTGTTGGAAACCAAATTTGTACCGTTTTACAAAATATTCTTGCAACCATTTTGGCTGGTCTTCATGGTGCGCAAGATGGGCAAAAATTTATGTCCATTGCAATTTTAGGTATGGCTCTTGTTATGGGTTATAGTGGAAGCATGGACTTTGGCGAAGAAGGTTTCCCGCTTTGGCTTATGTTTATGTGCAGTGCGGCAATGGCTTTAGGCACCTTGATTGGCGGTAAAAAAATTATTAAATCTGTTGCTATGGATATGGTTAAGCTTGAAAAATATCAAGGTCTAGCAGCTTCTATCAGCACAACTTTTATGTTGCTTGTTGCTACTTTAACAGGTATGCCAGTTTCAACTTCGCATTGCAACACTTCGTCGATTATGGGTGTTGGTTCTGCAAAGAGCATGCGCAAGGTTAAATGGTCCGTCGCAGGCAATATGGTTTTGGCTTGAATATTAACTTTTCCATGCTGCGGTCTTATTGGATTTCTCCTCGCCAAACTCTTCATGATGTTCTAAATAATATTTACTTATAGCTGTACTTTTCTCATTTTTATATGTTTAACTTATTAGTTAGACTTTATTGGTCTGTGCTAAAATATACGCAAAAAAAGGAGTCATTATGCAGTCTGTAAGTGCGTTTTTTAGTTTTGTTAAGAGCACAAATTGATCATCAAATGCTGGTGTTGCAACTGGCGATCCTTTTGGGATGCTATCTTTAGTAATTTCAATTATCCTTTTAGTAGTTGCTATTTCGGTTGCTTTGAGTATTAGCATTATTGTATTTAAGAACAAAATTCTTGCATCTAACAGTAGTAGTTTTGTTTCCAATTCCCGTTTTGGCATTAATAAATTTTCTAATGTTTCTATCGTAATAGGAAGCTTAATTCTTGCAGTTATTGTTTCATTTTCTATTTTCGAAATAAATAGATTTATTGTAATAGCAAATTCCGAAGATGATGCATGTAGTATGTCTAATATACCTGTTAGTGTTTTAGACACCGGGATTGAAAGTGTCGAACAAGCAGTTGTTTATAACAATTCTGAAAAGCCTGTTTCTATGAACTCTTTGGAATTATCGCTGCTTGATCAAATAGCTTCAGATGCTACATTGACTATTAATTATTCTGGTGAAGAATTGTATAAAGGAAAGCCCGAAGGTTCTTCGGAGGAATTTTTAGAGCCTATTATTATCGCTCCTAACGCATTCGCTGTGTTTGATGTTGGCATTTCAATGGATGCTGTTACTGCAGTTTCACTAATAGACAAAACACCTATTCAGCTTTCATTTTTATATAAGTCTGCATATAGCATTACTCTTGAGAACGATGGGCATGGAACAGCATCTTCCAATCCTGTTTATGCTTTCAAAGACGCTGAAATATCTTTGACTGCAACTTCAACTGATGTAGATTATGAATTTGACAAGTGAGTTGCAATTGATCCAACTTCTTTGGATATCCAAAATGATAAATTCACTATGCCAGATCAAGATGTAACTGTTAAAGCAACATTTAAATTGATAATAAAAAATTATGATTTAGCAACCGATGGAAATGGCACATGAAAAGAAGGAGATAAAACTCTGACTTCCATAGCCGTTGCTGGCATAACAGCTCCAACTCCTGTTACAGACACCGGCGTTATTAACTATATTGATGATAAAGGAACTTCTCATGCCGTTGCTCCAACACCTACACTTGGCTATGAATTTGAGAGTTGTGTTTTTGAATCTAATACTTATACGGCTTCATTTAAAAAGATAGCAGTAGTCACAAGTTACAAGTTGGATACAGATTTAAATGGAAAATGACAAGAAGGAACTTCTGATGTTTCATCTATAGAGGTTGTAGGAACAGTTGCTCCTGTTCCATCTGTAACTACTGGAGAGATTGAATATACTGCTATTGATGGAAAGCATTCTGTTAAGCCTGTTCCAAATGAAGATTTTAAATTTTTGAAATGTGAATATAGCAAAACTGATTTGACTTATAAAGCATTTTTTATCGACGCTTCTCTAGAGCCACTTGTTTCCGATGGTTATAGATATCTACCGGTACCTGGTGGTAACAATAATACTTTTTATGATTCCCTTGGTGTAAAAATTACCCCTACTGGGGAATCTGGATACTATCAATTAAGTGATGTAAAGAATGCTTTTTATTTTAAGGGAGATGATCCTTTAATTACTGTTAGAAGCATTAATAATGTTTCCTTTGATACTCTATATCCAGAGGACCCAAAAACAAGCGGGAATAAGAGCTTTAATTATGAATCTGATTGAGCTAAGGCACATCTCTTATATGACGAAGATGGGAATTGTCTAGATACTATTGCAAATATAACTAGAGATAATAACATCGCTTATGTTGGTTATGGTGGATACAGAGCAAGTTTAGCCGATTTATTTAATAATTATAATCCTATGGAATCAGATCCTGAAGGCTTTGGTGGGCAGTGAGGTAACTTTTGATCATCTGTTGCTCTAACCAAAGACACAGCAAGTACTTATTCTTGTTCATTTGGGCAATGAGCTGAAAGCCTTCGTGAAATAGATCAAGATATGTGCCTGTGTGTCACAAGAGTATTTAATGTTACAAAATATAATTTAGTAACTGACGGTAATGGTTATTGAGCTGACTATGATGGGGACATGACAGGTGCTGTAATTACTTCTTTCATGACACCCAATAATGCCAAAAAACCTCCAGTATTAGATCCTGACAATGGTGTTGTTACGTATACCGCTATTGATGGTACTTATTTATATGCCAAGGCTGCACCTAATAAAGATTATATTTATGATGGTTGTACTGAAGACGGAACAACTTTTACTGCTACTTTTGTTATGCCATCTGCTTCTGAAAATACAGATAATGATGAAAATATCTTTGATAATATTTTGCTTTTATTGTGTTCTTTGTGACACTTATAATAATTTAATAGAAAGGAAGACTTATGAGTTTAGTTACATCCACTGAAATGTTTAAGAAAGCTTACGATGGCGGTTATGCTATTGGTGCTTTCAACGTAAACAACATGGAGATTATTCAGGGAATTACCGAAGCTGCTGGTGAGCTTAATGCTCCTTTGATTTTACAAGTTAGCAAGGGTGCACGTGCTTATGCAAATCACACTTATCTTGTTAAATTAGTTGAGGCAGCTGTCGTGGAAAACCCTAACATTCCAATTTGTTTACACTTAGATCATGGTGATACTTTCGAGCTATGCAAGGATTGCATCGACGGTGGTTTCACTTCGGTTATGATTGATGCTTCTTCGAAGTCTTTTGAAGACAACATCAAACTTACAAAACAAGTTGTTGAATATGCTCATGACAAGGGTGTTGTTGTAGAAGCTGAGCTTGGCACTTTAGCTGGTGTTGAAGACGAAGTTAAAGTTGCTGCGGGGGATGCCAGTTACACAAAGCCAGAGGAAGTTGAGGAATTTGTCGAGAAGACTGGTTGCGATTCTTTGGCTATTGCAATTGGAACAAGCCATGGTGCTTATAAATTTACTCCAGAACAATGCACACGAGATGAGAATGGGATTTTGGTTCCACCACCTCTTCGTTTTGATGTTTTGGAAGAATGTATTAAGCGTCTTCCAGGTTTTCCAATTGTTTTGCATGGTTCTTCTTCAGTTCCACAAGAATTTGTTGCAGAAGTTAACAAATACGGTGGAAATATGCCTGATGCTATTGGTATTCCAGAAGATCAACTTCGCGAAGCTGCAAAATTAGCTGTTTGCAAGATTAATATTGACAGTGACATTCGTCTTGCAATCACAGCAAGCGTTCGCAAGCACTTCGCCGAGCATCCTGAGCACTTTGACCCACGCGAGTATTTAAAGCCTGCGCGTCAAGCTGTTAAGGATATGGTATCACGCAAGATTAAAAATGTTTTGGGCTGCGACGGAAAGGCCTAAGATTTGTATAGCTTAAAACAAGGGCTCGATTTCGGGCCCTTTTTTATTTAAGGAGTCTCCATGAAAGATAAAATTATGCAAAAAATGCAACGCTTTGGTGGTGCTATGTATACGCCTGTTATGTTGCTTGCTTTTTCAGGCATAGTTGTTGGTCTAACAACTTTATTTACAAGTGCCGAAGTTTTTGGCGATTCTGCTGCAGATGAATCTTCGCTTTCATTTCAAGTATTTAATCTTTTAGCACAAGGTGGATGGACGATATTTAATCAAATGCCGATTATTTTTGTTGTTGGTCTACCAATTGGTTTGGCTAAAAAACAGCATGCAAGGTGCTGCTTGGAGGCCATTTTACTTTATTTGACATTCCACTACTTTATTAATACGATTTTGATTCAGTGGGGCGATGTATTCGGTATTGAATACACGACAGAGGTCGAGATTGCGCCACGATTGACCGAAGTTTGCGGGATGGTTTCGCTAAATATGGGTATTGTCGGTGCTCTTTTAGTTTCGGGAATTGTCGTTTGGATTCACAACCGATACTTCGATGCAAAACTTCCAACTTGGTTAAGTGCATTTAAGGGTTCTGCTTTTGTTTGCATTATTGGATTCTTTGTATTTATTCCTGTTGCTTTCTTGACTGTTTTAATTTGACCTCACATACAAGACGGCATTGAGATGTTGGGTGCTGCCATTACCAGTGCTCAAGCTGGTGGTGTTTGGTGCTTTACTTTCTTAGAGAAGGCACTGCTTCCATTTGGTTTGCACCACTTGGTTTATTTCCCAATTTATTATGATAACTTGCTTGTGGATGGTGGAACTTATGCAACTTGGTTGCAAGACTTGCCAACTTTGGCTGCAAGTACAGAGCCACTTCGAGACATGGCTCCATATTCTGGTTTCCAAATGACAGCCTTGAGTAGTTTGTTTGGTGTTCCTGGAATTGCTGCTGCTTTCTATTTCACAGCAGAGAAAAAGCGCCGTAAGAAATTGTTGGCTTTCTTAATTCCGCTTGTATTTACTGCTTCTATCTGCGCAATTACAGAACCTATCGAGTTTACATTCTTGTTCATTGCGCCAGTTTTGTTTGTGGTTCACGCAATTTTGGGTGCGTGTTTAACCACCACAATGTATTTGCTTGGCATTGTTGGATCGATGGCGGGGAACTTCTTCGAACAGTTGGCCATCAACTACATTCCACTTTGGCCAAGCCATTGGAACCAATACATAATTTTCATTCTTGTTGGTTTGGCTTACACATTTATATACTTCTTTGTGTTCCGCTTCTTGATTTTGAAATTTGATTTCAAGACTCCTGGTCGCGATGACACAGGCGCCATTAAATTCTATTCAAAACAGCAATATAAAGAGAAGAAAGAGACTAAGGCCGAAAACAAAAAGCTTGATGCTATGGCAGGAATTGAACATAAAGAGGCTAGCCTTGAAGAGAAAATTCTTGAACTTCTTGGTGGACATGACAACGTTGTTGATGTTACGAACTGTGCTACGCGTCTTCGGGTCAATGTTAAAGATGGAAACAAGGTTGCCGATGATGAGCACTTTAAAGAGATAGGAACCCATGGTGCAAAAATTACTGGCGATAGCGTTCAAGTAATTATTGGTTTGGATGTGCCTGAGGTTCGTGAGAAATTTGAAGCTTTATTGTAAATTTTGGAGGATCTAATGAGTAAAACTATTGAACCACAATCTATTGTTATTGCAGGTGGGGGCTCTACTTATACGCCTGGAATTGTTATGATGTTGCTTGATAATTTGGATAGGTTTCCAATTCGCAAATTGACTTTCTATGATAATTTTGCCGAGCGTCAAGAGACAGTTGCCAAGGCTTGTGACATTTTCATAAAGGAAAATGCTCCAGATATTGATTTTTCTTGGACGACTGACCCGCAAACCGCTTTTACCGATTGCGATTTTGTAATGTGCCACATTCGTGTTGGGCTTTTTGCGATGCGCGAGCAGGATGAAAAAATTCCGCTTAAATATGGCGTGGTTGGTCAAGAGACTTGTGGGCCTGGCGGAATCGCTTATGGTATGCGAAGCATTGGGCCTGTAATCGAAATTTTGGATCACATGGAGAAGTATTCGCCAAATGCTTGGATGCTTAACTACTCTAATCCTGCTGCCATTTGCGCGGAGGCGTGCAGGCGCCTTCGTCCCGATTCGAAGATCATCAATATTTGCGATATGCCTATCGATTTGATGGACCGCATGGCTGATTTTTGTGGGCTTGAGTCGCGTAAGCAGCTTGATATTGGCTACTATGGGCTGAACCATTTTGGCTGGTGGCATTACATTAAAGATATGGATGGAAATGACCTCATGCCAAAGATTCGCGAGCACATGGCAAAGTATGGGTTTTCGCAACCTGATAAAATGCGTGAGGATCAAAGTTGGAATGACACATACTTAAAGGCAAAGGATACTTATGCCTTAAGCCCAGATACCATCCCTAACACTTATTTGCAATATTATTTGTACGGTAGCGATATGCTCGAGCATATGGACCCTGAGTATTCGCGTGCGAATTACTGTGTGGACCATCGTGAAAAAGATGTGTTTGGCGAGTGCGAGAAGATTATCGCTTCGGGGACGGCTAAGGACTGTGGCTTCGAAGCTGATGAACACGCAACTTATATTGTTGATCTTTCGATGGCGATTGCTGGTGACTCGAAGGAGAAGATGCTGCTAATCGTTAAAAACGATGGGGCAGTTGAAAACTTTGAGCCTGAAAGTATGGTTGAGGTTCCTTGTATTGTGAGCAGCGATGGTTATGAAATTGTTCCGCAAGGCAAAATTCCGCTTTTCCAAAAAGGCATGATGGAGCAGCAAGTTGCTGTTGAGAAGCTTGTTGTGGATGCTTGGATTAATCACAGCTACCAAGAAATGTGGCAAGCTTTGACTTTGTCGAAGACTGTGCCAAACGCGCGTGTTGCGAAACAAATTTTGGATGATTTGATTGAGGCCAACAAAGATTATTGGCCTGAACTTAAATAGGAGGCAACATGAAGAATTTGATTGTTGGTCAATCTGGTGGCCCTACTGCAGTTATAAATTCGAGCCTTTATGGTGTTGTGAAAACTGCAATCGACTCTCCTGAGATTGGTAAAGTTTATGGAATGGAAAATGGCATCGAAGGCTTTTTGAAGGGGACCATCCTCGACTTCGAAGAGGCGCTTCCGGGTGATAAACTCGAGTTGCTAAAGACCACTCCAGGGGCTTATTTGGGTTCTTGCCGTTATATGTTACCAGAGAGTTTGGATGACGAGACTTACCCTAAACTTTTTGCGAAACTCGAAGAGCTTGAGATTGGCTACTTTTTATATAACGGTGGCAACGACAGCATGGATACGGTTTCGAAGATTTCTCGTTATGCCGAACGTGTTGGAAGTGACATCAAAGTTTTGGGTGTGCCAAAAACTATCGACAACGACCTTGTAATGACAGACCATACTCCTGGTTTTGCTAGTGCTGCAAAATATGTTGCTAACACCGTGCGTGAAATTGTGACCGATGCCAGCGTTTATGAGACGCCTGCGGTTACTATTGTCGAAATCATGGGACGCCATGCGGGTTGGCTTACGGCTGCAAGTGCTTTGGCCCGCCGCTTCGAAGGCGATGCGCCATATTTGATTTATCTTCCAGAGACCGACTTCGATTTAGACGATTTCGTCAAACGTGTCGAGGCTCTTTTGAAGGAGCATAACGCTGTTGTTGTTTGTGTCTCCGAAGGCATAAATGATGCCAGTGGCAAATTTATTTGTGAGTATGATAGTGCAAGCGGGGTTGATAGTTTCGGACACAAAATGCTTGCTGGAGCTGGGAAGTTCCTTGAGAATTTGCTTCGCGACAAGCTGGGTTGCAAGGCTCGCAGTGTTGAGTTTAACGTTTCTCAGCGTTGTTCATCGGCGCTTATGAGCCAGACTGACCAAGAGGAAGCCATCATGGCTGGGCGCTTCGGTGTGGAAAGTGCGCTTAAGGGTGAGACCGGTTACATGATTGCTTTCGATCGTGTAGGTGACTACAAAATTGAGTGCAGCTTGCAAGACGTTAACAAAATTTGCAACGAAGAAAAAAAGGTTCCTCCGGAGATGATCTCTGATGATGGGACCGATGTTACAGATGCCTTCGTCGATTATTGCAAACCGCTAATTCAAGGCAATGTTGATGTGCCGCTTGGGCAAGACGGTCTTCCAATTTTTGCACATAGATAGGAGTGTCATGGATACAACTTTAGTAATTCTAGCTGCGGGAATGGGTTCGCGATACGGCGGGCTTAAGCAATTGGATGCTGTGGGCCCCAGCGGCGAGACCATCCTTGATTATTCTGTTTACGATGCCATTCAAGCTGGTTTTACCAAAGTTGTTTTTATAATTCGTCATGACTTCGAAGATGAATTCAAGCAAAAAGTTGTTTCGAAGTTTCAAGACAAAATTAAAATCGAGCTTGTTTATCAAAGTTTGACCGATTTACCCGAGGGCTACACTTTGCCCGAGGGTCGCGAGAAGCCTTGGGGTACCGCACATGCGATGCTCACTACAAAAGACGTGGTCCATGAGCCTTTTTGCGTAATAAATGCGGATGATTTTTACAGCCGCAATGCCTTTGTGAAGGCTCACGATTTCTTGGTGTCTGGTGAAGCAGGCAGGGCTGAGGCTTCGGAGGCTTTGCAATTCGCGATGGTCGGTTTTAAGCTTGCCAACACCTTGTCGGACAATGGCTCGGTTGCGCGCGGAGTTTGCGAGACCGATGCCAGCGACAATCTTTCAAAAATCGAGGAGCTGCTCAAGATTTTCAAGACTGCCGAAGGCGCGGAAGATCGCCCCGAAGCCGGGGAGCCACGTGCTCTTACTGGTAACGAGCCAGTCTCGATGAACATGTGGTGTTTTACTCCCGAGATTTTTGACTTCCTCGAGGATAGGTTTACAACTTGGTTGGACCGCAATATCGGCGTCGAGAAATCTGAGTTTTTGATTCCGACCGAAGTTGACGTGCTAATTAAATCCGGTGCTGCCAAGGTCAAAGTTTTACACACCGATGCCAAATGGTTTGGTGTCACCTATAAAGAGGACAAGCCTGTTGTTGTAGCTTCGATCGAAGCGCTTGTGAAATCTGGCGATTACCCTGCATCTTTGTTTTAATGAATATTCTTGATTTTACATACGACAAGTTTGCGAACGGCGAGTGCGAACTGCTTGACGCGCACTGCCACGTTAAGCGCGCGCAAGACTTCAAGCTGATCTGCTTTGGCTTGCTGCCATCTGGCTACAAGTTTGATGTCCTCTCTCAGGACGAAAACATCCAAGTTGGCCTGGGCTTCCACCCCTACGCCGCCACCGACTTAACAGCATCTTCCACTACTTCCAATACTTCAAGTACACCAACCACCGCACCTTCCGACCCCATCTCCGCAGAGCTGCAGGTTTTTGAGCAAAACCTACCCGAGGTCCAGTTTGTGGGAGAGGTCGGCCTCGACTTCGGAGACAAACACATTGCCACCCGCGACACACAAGTTGAAATCTTCACGAAAATTTGTGACCTTTTAGCTGCTACTAAAGGCAAAGTCGTCTCGGTCCACGCGGTTAAATCTGCCACCGAAGTCATGGACATCCTCGAGGCAAGCGGTGCCGCAAACGGTAACACCATCATAATGCACTGGTTTTCTG
>JAZUHG010000035.1:0-6857 GCA_045641605.1 Phoenicibacter sp.
CTTTATAACTGGGCTGGAATTGATAAGTCTAAGTTTTCGCGCATTGACGAGCTTCCTTTTGATTCGCAGCGCAAGATGATGTCTGTCTTGGTTGAGGACGGAGGCAAGACCATTCAATTTACAAAGGGTGCGCCCGATGAGATTCTTAAGCGATGCAATGATGTTGATGCCAAGGAAGTTCTTGCACAGAATAAAAAAATGACTGATAAAGCTCTTCGCGTTTTGGCATGTGCGATGCGCGAAGGCAACGCAATCGATGAAGATAATATGACTTTTATTGGACTTGTTGGAATGATTGACCCAATCCGCCCCGAAGTCAAAGATGCCATCCAAACATGTAAAACTGCTGGCATTAGAACGGTTATGATTACAGGCGACCACATCGATACCGCCAGAGCCATTGCTGGTGAGCTTGGAATTTTAAATGATGGGCAAAAATCAATTACTGGTAGCGACATCGATGCTATGTCCGACAATGACCTCAAACGTGAGATAAAAAATATTTCTGTTTATGCTCGTGTGCGTCCAGAACATAAAACAAGGATTGTTAAGGCATGGCAAGATTCGGGTTATATTGTTGCTATGACTGGCGATGGCGTAAACGACGCCCCTTCAATAAAAACTGCAGACATTGGCGTTGGTATGGGTATTACCGGTACTGATGTTACGAAAAACGTTGCTGATATGGTCCTTGCTGATGATAATTTCGCCTCTATCGTAAATGCTGTGGAGGAGGGTCGTAGGATTTACGAAAATATTTTGAAGTGCATCCAGTATTTGTTAAGCTCAAACATTGGAGAAGTTGTGGGCGTTTTGTTCGCTTCTATATTCGGTTTTGTTTTGATGCAACCAGTTCATTTATTGTGAGTTAATCTTGTAACGGATTGTGTTCCTGCCCTTGCTCTGGGTCTAGAAGACAAGGAGTCCTACGTAATGGAGAAAAAGCCTCGCGTGAAGAGTTCTGGTTTGTTCGCCGACGGCCTCGGCTTCGATATTATTTATCAGGGCATTGCAGTTACGGCGCTTATCATTGTTTCATACTTCATTGGGCATTATATAGATACCGGCAATTGGGAAATTACCACATCGCCGCACGGAATTAGCATGGCGTTTCTCACGATGTGTATGGTAGGATGCTTCCATTCTATAAACCTCCGAAGCCGCAGACAATCTATCTTTAAGCTGAAAAAGCAAAACTGGATTCTTTTACTTGCGGTTTTTGTTTCGCTTTTGCTAACCTCACTAGTTTGTTTTGTCCCCGGCATCGCCAGCCTCTTTAAATTGACGCAGCTTGGACTCACCGAGTGGATGATTGCGCTTGCTTTGGGCTTCGCTATTATCCCCATTGTCGAAATTGTAAAATTAATCCAAAGAAATCTAAAAAAAAGTCTAAATTCTAAATAAATAAATTTCTGAATATGTTATTATGGAATTCCGGCAGGAAATCCAAAAGAAGGAGACAAAATGACCGGCATGACTAAGTCTTTAGTCCTATTTTCAGGGAGTGCAAACCCCGAGCTAGCTCAAGAAATCTGTGAAAAATTAAACATTAAATTAGGCGACGAAGTACTGGAGCAATTCTCCAATGGAGAAATTTATGCGAAGTATCCAAAATCTGTTCGTGGTGCCGATGTATTTATCGTTCAGTCAATTGCTGGCGAACATCTAAACGACGCCCTAATGGAAATGCTTGTAATGATTGATGCTGCACGTCGTGCGAGTGCTCGCACCATTACAGCTGTCGTTGCTCATTACGCCTATGCAAGGCAAGACCGCAAAGCTTCGCCTCGCGAGCCAATCACAGCAAAGCTTGTCGCTAACTTGCTCACTGTTGCCGGGACTGACAGAATCATCACGATCGACCTTCACCAAGGCCAGATCCAAGGTTTTTTCGATATTCCTGTTAATCATTTAACTGCTCTACCTATCTTGGTTGATTATTTCGAGAAGAAAAATTTCGATAAGAAAAATACTTGCGTTGTAAGCCCTGACCTTGGTCGTGCGAAGGCTGCCAAGAAATTTGCTGATATGATGGAAGTAGATTTGGCCATCATGCACAAGGGACGTCCGAAGCATAACCAGGCCGAAATCACAGCGCTTATCGGCGATGTAAAAGGCAAGACCTGCATCCTAAACGACGACATGATCGACACAGGCGGAAGTGTTGTCGCCGCTGTTGATACGCTCATCAAAAAAGGAGCGAAGGAAGTTTATGTTTGTGCAACGCATCCTGTATTTTCCGGTCCTGCATACGACAGGCTTCTCAACTCGCAAATTAAAGAGATTGTTGTTACAAACACAATTCCTGTTCCAGAAGAAAAGCGCGGCGATAAAATCAAGGTTGTATCAGTTGCTGGCACATTCGCAAACGCAATCCAGCGCGTATACTCAAACGAATCCATCGCAGAACTCTTCGACCCAGACTTCGTTCTCTAATGAAAGTTATTGTTGGACTTGGTAACCCAGGTAGCGAGTATGCCAATACTCGCCATAATAGTGGCTTCTTGTCATTAGACAAGATAGCCACAGAGCTTAGTGCAAATTACTGAAAAGACGAATGCGGTTCGTGCGTAGCGCATATTAAAGATGAAATCTTATTGGTCAAACCTCAAAGCTTTATGAATGAGTCCGGCGGCCCAGTCAAAAATGTCCTAGAAAAATACGAAGCAAAAGTTGATGACCTAATTATTATTCATGATGACATGGACATTGAACCCGGAACTATCCGAGTCAAAAAGGGAGGAAGCGCAGCAGGCCATAATGGCATTAAATCTGTCATTGAGAAGCTTGGAACTCAAGAGTTTTTACGAGTTCGCATTGGAATTGGTCATGCGCCTGGCAAAGGTCCATATGTCGATTACGTTCTAAGCGAGCCAAAAGGCAAGCTTAAGGAAGACTTTGACACATCTTGTGTTTTGGCTGCCGAAGCAACAATCTATCTTTTAGATCACACCTTAGAAGAAACCCAACAAAAGTACAACTAGAGAGATTTCGGAACGTACTTTTCTCAACGGCTTTGGTGCCGTAGGCACCTGCAATTATGCTAGTAACGAATTTTTTAATGTTTTATTCCAGCTCCTAATTATGCAAACACTAACTACTATTTTGTCGCGCATCTACGCACCTTTCAATCTTCTCCAACTAGGTTACATTGGTTTTCGTCGCTGTTCATAAAACAAAGTTTCTTAGAATTCGTTGAGCAAATTGCAGATACCTACGGCACCATCCATTTTTATAAGATGCATTATTAAGTTTTTTTAAAAATATTGCACATAAACTTGAAAAAAAAAAAAACGGTTAAACTACTTTGGTTGAGGTATGAAAGGAGTTCTGTATGAACGCAAAAATGACAAAACTTAAGAAAAATTACGTGGCTTTAGCCGCTTTGATTGCAGCATTGGGGGTGATTTTCGCTCTGTTCTTAGCATCTAACTCTTTTGCCAACGAAAACGAAGAAAACTCAACTATTAATATTTCTGGCAGGTTAGTTGACCTAAATAGCAGTCCAGTAGAGGGTGCTGAAATTTATGGATATTCCTCAGACATTGAAGGTGGACAATTTACCGGTACTTCTTCATCCACTGGCGAGTTTAGTATTCCTGTTAGTGTTCCAGGTGGGACTTTAAATAGTTTTTCTTTTCAGGCAATTAAATCTGGTATTCCAGGACAAAAGGCTGGCTTAAGAGGCACATATGGTTACTCGACTCCAACTACGGAAGATGTAGACACAGGCGATGTAACAATGAATTATTATGTTGGTTACGCCGAAAGTATAAATGGGGATTATGTTGCTGAGAATGCTTTTGGTAAGTGAACATATAATTACAATGGTGGAGCTCAAATAGAGTTTAAATCTGGAACTGTCAGTGTAGAAGATAATGTGGTTACATTCTCTTACATTGATATTAATGGCGCTCAACAAACTGAGACTGAAACATTTACTCCAAAAGCAGGATATGAATTAGATCATATTAGTCTTGAAGGAAAAGTTCCTCCAGGACCTTTTACCGCTAACAATGGTGCAGTTGATTTAGCAAGCTCATCTTATTGGACTTTAAATGCAATTACTGGGTATGAAAAATATACAGTAACATTTGATGAAAAGATTTCTCAAGTTACAGTAAAAGGCCAATCTATCAGTTCTGGAGATAAGGTTGAATATGGAAGTACGGTATTTATTTCGCTCGCAGAGGTACAGGCTGGTAAAATTGCTAAAATCACTGTAAATGGTGACGTAATAAAATACAACTATGCAATTGTAGAAGGAGATATGAGCATCTCAGCAAATGTTGTAGACAAAGTTACTATTTCTGGAATTGTTAAAGCGGATGATTCTGTTGCTAACGGCAATAAGGACTTCTCTAATATTCTTGTAGAAAAAGCATATGCTGCAGAAGTTGGTGTTGAGGGTGCCACTGTTAGCTTTACAAGTACAGATGGATGGAACACTCAAACATTAACTAACGCTGAAGGTGCTTATGCTCTTGATGTGCAAAAAGGTATGGGTGGAGTATTGACTATCTCTAAAGAAGGCTTTAATACTTTCACAAAGGAATTTACTGATGCGGAATTAAATGAGGACGTTCAAGTAACTTCTGAATTGGTTAAAGCTGCATCTCCTCAAACAGGTGATATTACATTATATGCATTTGCTGTTATCGCATTTGTTCTTTCTGGAGCTGTAGTTTTGAGAATGAGTCGCAGACCAAAGGGTTTGCACGTTAAATAATCTTTAGTTAAAGATTAAAGCAAAACCTCCTCAGCAATGGGGAGGTTTTTTATTAAATGCACGTCTTATTATTTGGGCGGTGACGTAGGTATCTGCAATTTGCTCAACGAATTCTAAGAAATTTTGTTTTATGAACAGCGACGGAAACTAATGTAATCTAGTTGGTGAAGATTGAAAGGTGCGTAGATGCGTGACAAAATGGTAGTTAATCTTTGCATAATTAGGAGCTGGAATAAAACAGTAAAAAATTCGTTACTAGCATAATTGCAGGTGCCTACGGCACCATACCCGTTGAGAAATAGAATCGCAAAATCTCTCTAGTTAGACTTAATTTTGACCAATATCTTTAAGGAGTTGTTGAAACTCTGGAGTTTCTAGATTGTAAGGCTTACCCCCTGCAATGCGATCAAACTCACAAGCCCGAATCTCATTGCCTTTGTTTTCGTCTTGACCTACAACTCCAACTTCGCCATTCATAGCTGCTTGAACAGCTTTAACACAGCAGTCGTGGATGAGGTCAAGGTCTTCTTTGCAAGGAGCTGCGGCACGAGAGTAGTAACCGGATTTTTGTACCAGAACTTTTTCAGCGCCAATCTTGGATGCAAATTGCTTACCGAACCATTCGCCAGGATTAACTTTGTCTAGGCGAGGGTGTCCGAAGGCATCCATTGGGACTTCTTCGCCAGCAGCTTCCATTTGAGCAATGATCTCTTTTACGCATGCACCTTCGGAGACGAAGATGTTAACGCAATCGTTTTTCTTCATGACTTCGGCGAGGCGCTTGGCTTCGGCATCGATGTCAACTTCCATTTCCGGAACATAAACAGCATGGATTTCTTGACGCTCGCGTGTGAGATTAAACTCTGGCAAGAAATTAATATCGTCTAGTAGCTTTCGGTATTCGATGGCTGTTTGACCAGTTAGGTAACCACAATTGCGACCCATAACTTCGTGGATGATGAACATATTTGGGTTGGCAGAATTTTCTTTAACCACGTTGCGGAAGTATTTTGCGCCTTCTTTTGCAGCGGTTCACGCACCCAAAGATTGAGCGATTGGGTATACATCGTTGTCGACTGTTTTTGGAAGGCCAACAACTGTTAGGTTGTAATCGTTTTTAGCAAGGTATGCGGCAAGGTCAGCGGCGGTAAGGGAAGTGTCATCACCACCGATGGTGTGTAACACATCAACGCCGTCTTTAACTAGTTGGTCGGCGGCAACCTTAAGTGGATCCTCGCCTTCGTTGACAAGACCGCGCTTAATGCAATCTTCAGCGTTTGTAAGCTTTACGCGGCTATTTCCAAGAGGGCTTCCGCCGTGTTCTGTTAGGACCAATGCATTCTTTCTTACTTCGTCTGTGACAGGAATGGAATCGCCGATGAGCAGCCCTTTATAGCCATTTATATAGCCAATCATTTCAATGTTTGGGTCCAGCTTATTGTATTCGTCAATCAAAAATCCGATAGAACTTGAAAGACATGGTGCAAGACCTCCGGCCGTTAAAAATGCAACTTTTGATACTATATTTTCGTTAGTCATATGCGACTCCTTGATATTAATAATCCAGCTATTTGCAATCTTATTTTATATTTTCTAAAGCCATTTAACCCCATAAAATAATATTTTCAAGGCGAATCGATAGTTGATTTAATGTATAATTTCCCGCTGTATGTGTGAGGCTTACGGAGGATTAATGCCCAAATCAAGCAAGTTAAATCTTACCAGGAGAAGTTTTGTTCTTGGTGGTAGTGCGGGCTTGGCGGCTGCGGCATTTACTCTTTCTGGTTGTAATCGAAAGAAAGGCGGCAATGCCGAAAACGCAAAAGGTGACATTGTTGCTGCTTTTTCTACTACGGCTCCTAACATTAGCCCTGTGGCAAACATGAATTCTTTGGGCCGCTCGACGTTACTTCACATCAGCGAAGGCTTGTACAATGTCGATCCGGTAACTTATAAAACCTACAATGGACTTGCAGCTCTAAGCCCTAATAAGATTAACGATTACTCTTATGAGGTAGTACTTCGCGATGATGCGACATTCTCGGATGGTAATCCTGTAAAGCCCGAAGACGTAGTCAACTCTTTCAAGTTAAATATGCAAGACCCGGTAATGGGCCCGCTACTTACA
>JAZUHG010000036.1:0-14718 GCA_045641605.1 Phoenicibacter sp.
ATATATTGTACTTATACGGCCAGCCGCTCCACGCCTTCGATTACGATAAGCTCAAGGACAAAAGCGGCAAGGTTGACATTGTTGTTCGCGCCGCGAAGGACGGCGAGAAGTTTACGACTCTCGATGATGAGAAGCGCACCCTCACAAGCGACATGACGGTTATTTCCACTAAGGAAAAAGCAGTTGCTTTAGCTGGTGTTATGGGTGGTCAAAACTCCGAAGTCACAGACAAAACTACTTCCATCTTGCTCGAGACCGCAACATTCAGTCCGGCTCATACGTCTCGCACGAGCCGCAACCTCGGCCTTATTTCCGAGAGTTCCATGCGCTATGAGAGGCGAGTGGACGACGCCGATATTAAGGCAATTTCTGATGCTTCGGTGGCTTTGATTATTGAACTTGCAGGCGGTAAAGTTTGCAGCGCAAGCGGGACTGCTAAGGATAGCATCGTGGATGACTGGCCCATCAAGACCAAGCGCAACAACCTCAACTTCAGGGTTGGTCGCTTCCAAAAGATGATGGGTGCGCCAATTAAGCCCGCCTTCATCAAAAAGACTCTCACTAATTTGGGTTGCGATGTGACTGGCAGTGATAAAGGACTCAAAGTTAAGACTCCAACATTCAGGCCAGACCTTGAGCGTGAGATCGACCTTTACGAAGAGGTCCTTCGCATTTACGGTATGGATCGCGTTAAATCCACCCTTCCGAAGAGCGAGAAGCGTGTTGGTGTCAGGACTCCTGCGCAACGCATGCACACACATATTAACAATGTACTTAGCGCTTCGGGTTTGAACGAAACAATTTGCTATGCCTTCGCCGATGCCGGGGATGGCAAGCTCATGGGACTTAATGCCCCGGTAGAGCTTATAAACCCAATGAATGCCGACCAAAAGCAAATGCGCCAAAGTCTCATCCCAGGACTTTTGCGCAGTGTTTCTTATAATGTAAACCGTGGCGTGGCTGACGTTGCACTTTACGAGACTGGTGTTGTGTTTAGTGCGCGAAATGGTCAAGAGCTACCTCGCGAACGTGAGCGTGTTGCTGGCGTTATGAGTGGCACCCCAATCAATAATTCTTGGAACAACAAGGCTCAGGCCTACGATTTCTTCGACGCAAAAGGTGTTGTCGAGAATTTGTGCAAGAGCCTAAATATTAGTAAGCTTAAATTTGCCCCTGTTACGAAAGATCAAAAGACTTCTGGTGAAACACCAGCTGTTAAACAAAATATGACTTCCAGCGAAACTCCAGCAAAGCAAGACTTTTTGCAACCAGGCCGCGCCGCCGAAGTCACCTCCAAAGGCACTTTGCTCGGCTGGGTCGGCGAAGTTCATCCGGAGTTTGCACAAAAATTCGAGATTGACGCACCTGTTGCAGCTTTTGAGCTCGACATGAAAGCTTTGATGTCTATGTCAAACGCTATCGAAGGCTGCGAAGAGATCTCTCAATTCCCAAGTGTTTGCATGGATGTCGCATTTACTGTTAGCAAAGATATCACCAACGAAGTTATGTTGCAGCGAATCACCTCGGCAGGTGGCAATATGTTAAAGAGCGTCCACCTCTTCGATGTTTTCGAAAGCGAAAAGCACCTGGGTAAAGGCAAAAAGTCTTTGGCATACTCTCTCGAATACGCCGACAACCAAAAGACCCTAACCAGCGAAGAAGTCGAAAAAGTCCACAACCGCCTCGTCGAAAAAGTTTGCAAATCCACTAACGCCGAACTCCGCTCCTAATAAATCCCGGGCCTTGCATTAAAACCAGAGTCATTGAGTTTTATTGCATCAACACTAATATGAAATAAGGCGACTTGGCGCAAAATGCTGTTTTTGTGTGAATCTGTGTGTTGTTTTATGAAAATATGGCAGAAATCGACGTTTGTGAGTGAATTTTTTTGATAAATCCACTCACTTTAGGCATTTTCAGCCAAAAATCTTGTACTGAGGCGCAGAATCCACTCACTAAAGTTAATTTGTGCCAAATTATGGGTTGTAAATTGAGATATTCACTCACTTAGTGCGTTTTGAGCCATCTACATTTTTTCTTATAAATTATTTGTAAATGGGGATGGTTTGTGCTAATATACGCAAAACTAATTTAAGAGCGGGCAAAAAAAGGAGATATAAAAATGTTTTCAAAACTAGTATTAATAGGTCTTGGACCAGCAGAAATAATTGTTATCCTTGTGGTTGCATTTGTTCTATTGGTTATTTTGGGACCTAAAAACTTGCCCAAACTTGGTAATTCTATCGGCAAGGGAATCAAGGGACTTCGCAAAGGAATGTCCGATGACAAAGACGACGAAGACAAAGACGAAGTTGTTGTTGAAGCCGAAGAAGTAAAGACTGAGCCAAAAAAAGCCACTACAAAAACTGCAAAAAAGAGCACTACAACTGCTAAATCTGGCGCAAAGACAACCAAGAAAAAAGTAGTCAAGAAAAAATCTGAGTAAAATTTACGCGATAGAAGTTTGAAGAGCGAGACATTCGCTCGTGTATTTTATTGCTTAATAGATTGGAGAAACATGCCAGAAGAAGAAATAATTTTAACCAAAGAAGGTAAAGAGAAGCTCGAAGAAGAGCTTCATACTTTGGAGCATGAGAAGCGTGCCGAAGTCAGTGCGCGCATCAAAGTTGCTCGTGAGTTTGGTGATATTTCCGAAAATTCTGAATATGATGATGCCAAAAATGAGCAAGCTCAAGTTGAGAAGAGGATTTCTGAGATCAACCATATTTTGCAAAATGCCAAGGTTGTTAAGAAACCTGCGAAAAATTCTGACAAGATCAGTATTGGAAGCAAGGTAAAAGTTAACATGGGTGGCAAGCAAAATACCTTCACGATTGTTGGTGGCAACGAATCTGATATCGCTAATGGAAAGATCTCGAATACTTCACCAGTTGGTAAGGCACTTTGCGGTCATAAAAAAGGCGAGAAGGTCGAAGCCGAGGGCCCAACTGGCAAAAAGATCGAAATCAAAATTTTGGAAGTTAAGCACGACTAATGGCCGACGAAAAGCAACAAATTATCGAAGATGATCCAATTAAAGTTCGCTTAAACAAGCGCGCTGCAATGATTGAGGCTGGCGAGAACCCTTACGGTTCCGCATTCAAATACACCCATCATGTTTCAGACATGGAAGAGAACTATGGCAAGCTTGCCGATGGCGAAATCACAAATGATGACGTCAAGGTTGCTGGTCGCATCATGTCAAAGCGAGGCCAGGGCAAAGTTGCCTTTATGGGACTTCGCGACGCAACAGGCGACATGCAACTTTTCTTCCGCATCGATAATTTGGGCGAGGAGGCTTACGTCCAAGCAAAAGATTTGGACGTTGGTGACTGGGTTGGAATTAGCGGCAAAGCGATGAAGACCAAGCGCGGCCAACTCTCTGTTATGGTTGAAGGTTTTGAGCTTTTGTCGAAGAGCCTTCGTCCGCTTCCCGAAAAATTCCATGGCTTGGCAGACCTTGAGACAAGGTATCGCCAGCGCTATGTTGACCTAATTGCAAACCCCGAAGTAAAGGAAGTCTTCCAAAAGCGTTCTGCCATCATTAGTGCAATTCGCCACTACATGGAAGATCAGGACTTCGTCGAGGTAGAGACACCGTTTTTGCACTCTATTATGGGTGGTGCGAATGCGAAGCCTTTTACAACTCACTTCAATGCGCTCGACCGCGATTACTTTTTACGCATCGCAACCGAGCTTCCGCTTAAGCGTTTGCTTGTCGGTGGATTCGAGCGTGTTTTTGAGATGGGTCGTCAATTCCGTAACGAAGGCATGGATCACTATCATAATCCAGAGTTCACAACTATGGAGGCCTATGCTGCCTTTAGTGACCTGGAAGGTATGATGCGTCTTACCGAAGGTTACGTTCAAGCCGCTGCAAAGGCTGCTTGTGGAACTTTAAAGATTGAATATCAAGGACAGGAGATTGACCTATCTGGTAAGTGGCCAGCAAAAAGCATGGTCGAATTGGCTTCGGAGGCTACTGGCGAAGAGATCTCGTTCGACCGAAGCGAAGCAGACCTCAAGAAAATTCTGGAGAAGCATGGCGGTAAAGCTCAAAAGGGATGGGGCAAAGGCAAGCTAATTGCAGAGATATTCGAAGCTAGCGCCGAAGAAAAATTAATCCAACCAATTTTTGTCACCGGGCACCCATTGGAAGTTTCTCCTTTGGCTAAAAAGTCCGAAGACCCAAATTACACCGAGCGTTTCGAGCTCTTTATTTGTGGTCACGAATACGCAAACGCATTCAGCGAGCTTAATGACCCAGTCGATCAAGCAGAGCGTTTCAAAGCTCAAGTTGCTGCAAAAGACATGGGTGATGCCGAAGCAATGGGCTTTGATGCCGACTACATCCGCGCACTTGAATATGGCATGCCACCAGCAGGAGGAGTTGGCCTTGGCGTCGATAGGCTAGTAATGCTTCTTACTGATTCACAAAGCATCCGCGACGTATTGCTTTTCCCTCACATGAGAGATGAGTAGTTATACCCCCGAAGAAATCAAACTAATTAACTCAACCACGACTGAGTTCTATAAAACTGTGTCCGAATCTTTCTCTGCAACTCGCCAACATGAATGAGAAGGCTGAAGACAATGCCTTCAATACTTTAAAGATGGCAATTCAGTTTTGGATTTAGGATGTGGAAACTGCCGCTTCGAAAAGTTTCTTTTTGAAAACGATATCAATCCAGAAAAGATCGACTGCATGGACAATTTGGAATTTGAAAATTCTGCCAGTTGCTCCGACAACGTGGACAGAATTAACAAATTCCAAATCGACATAATTGATTCATTGTTAAATGATAACTTGAATTTAAAGTCGTATGATGTGGCAGTTTGCTTCGGCGTTATGCATCATGTTCCGTCTAGCGAATTGAGAACGAGGTTGTTGAAAGAGTTAAGTAAAAGTAAAATTGCGATCGTTTCGTTTTGGCAATTTGAAAAAGATGAGAGAATCTTTAACAAGGCTCAAGAAACAACCAAGGTCGCTCAAGTTAAACTCGGCCTTCAAAACCTCGAAGAAAATGACTACTTTCTTGGCTGAAAAGACCGAAGCGACGTCTTCCGTTTCTGCCACAATTTCACCAACGAAGAAATCGACATGTTCTCCCAAAACTACCAGGTAGTTGAAAAGTTTCAAGCAGACAACCTCAACACATACCTCGTCCTTTCTAAATAGTAGACAAGATTAGCTCTTTGGTATACAATAGGCCAGTCAAGATTTCATTTTGAAAGGGGCCCCATGGCTAAAAGAATAGGTAATTCTAGTATGCCAATCCACTCCAAGCTCGCGTACACTTTTGGCGCGTTTGGAAACGACGTGTTTTACTTCACGCTTTCTACTTATTTAATTAATTATATTACTTCAAACATGATTAACACTGGTGATCCAGCTCTGGACGACATGTTGGTTGGAGCTATCACTATGGTCATTATGGTCTTGCGTATTGTGGAGCTTTTGATTGATCCATTCATCGGAAATGCTATCGACCGAACGAATACTCGCTGAGGCCATTTTCGTCCTTGGATTGTTGTTGGCGGTGTTGTTTCCTCGGTTATTTTGTGCGTTTTGTTCCTCGATGCGGGCTGACTGTTAAAGTCTAATCCGTGGCTCTACATCGGCCTTTTTGCCTTGCTCTACATTACAATGGATATCTTTTATTCCTTTAAAGACATTGGTTTTTGAAGCATGTTGCCAGCTTTGACTCTTAAGACTCGCGAACGCGAGCGCACTGCAACCATGGCTCGTGTAGGTTCAACGGTTGGTGGCTCGCTTGTAGGTGTTGTGATTATGCCAATTGTTTTGTACTTTTCCATCGACAAGGCTGCCGATGCCGGGGACGCAACCGGCTGAATGTGGTTTGGCATTATTATTGCGGCTGTCTCTATTTTGAGCGTTATTGTTGTTGGCGCGTTTACGAAGGAAAAGGAGAGCGCTATTCGCGAGAACAAAGAAGACACAAAGGGTATTAAGGAGGTCTTTAAGGTTCTTGTAAAAAATGATCAGTTAATGTGGACAGCTCTTAGCTATATCTTGTATTGCGTTGGAATTTATGTTGTAAATTCTCTGGAGCTTTATTACTTTCAATACATTATAGGTTACGCCGAAGGATTCTCGATTCTTCAAGCAATTAATATGGTGGTTGGAATATTTTCGGTTTTTGCTTTTCCAGTTTTAGCTCAACTTTTCAAGCGTAAAAATGTATTTGGCTTGTGCTTTTTGTCTTTGCTTGCAGGTCTTGCTGTATTCTGGTTCGCGGGAAGCAATATGGTTTTGGTTATCATTGCTGCCGAATTATTCTTTATTCCGCAACCTATTATCTGGCTTGTTGTGCTTATGACCATTACCGATTCTGTCGAATACGGCCAGCTTAAGACTGGTCACCGTGACGAATCGCTAACGCTTTCGCTTCGTCCACTTTGTGATAAGTTTGGAAGCGCAATTTCAAACGGTATAGTTGGTCAAACTGCAGTTTTAGCAGGCATGACTTCGGGTGCTACAAGCGCGGCGCTAACGGCTGGTGATGTTTTTTCATTCAAGATTTTTATGATAATTATTCCAGCAGCGATTTTGATAATTGCTGGATTTGTTTATTTGTTTAAGGTAAAGCTTAACGAAGAAATGCATAAGGAAATCATTCAAAAGCTCAAGAAGACTTGGCCAAAAGGCGGAAAATAATGGGGAAGAAGATCAAGGCATTTGCACCGGGTAGAACCGAGATTGCTGGTAATCATGTTGATCACCAGCGCGGTATTGCCGTTACAGGTAGTTTAAAGCAGGGCATTAGTGCCGATGTAGAGCTTCGTGATGATTGCATTATTTATATTGACTCCGAAGGCTTTGAGCCTTTTGAGGTTGACATTACCAAGATAGAAGCCCCTGACAAATACCCCGAAGACAAGCATTACACTACCGAGTCTTTGGTGGCAGGGGTTGCATACGCCTTCTTGCAGCGCGATGTTAAGATTAAAGGTTTTAACGCAAAATTAAGTTCAACAATTGGGTCGGGGATGGGCCTTTCGTCTTCGGCGGCTTTTGAGCTTTTAATGGCTGTAATTCTAAATGTGGCCTATAACGAGGGTAAATTCAATAAGATGGAACTTGCACAAATAGGTCATTTTGCCGAATGCGAATACTTCAACAAGCCTTGTGGCTTGCTTGACGAAACAGCAATTTCATATGGTGGGATTATCGAGATCGACTTCGAAGACCCAGAAAATCTTAAGGTTTCTCCAATCGAATTTGACTTTGCTAAACAAGGGCTTGGTGCTGTTTTGGTTGATAGTGGCGCACAGCATGGCGACATTAGCGAAATGTATGCTGCCATTCCTGGCGATATTAAAAAGGTTGCAAACCTAAGTGGTGTTGATTATCTCAGAGACCTGGACGACACTAAATTTATGTGCAACATCAAGGATTTCCGTGAAAAGGTTGGCGATAAACAAACTATGAGGGCAATCCACTTTTATCATGAGCAAATGTTAACGCTTCAAAGGATTGACGCTCTAAAATCTGGCAATACTAAGTTGTTTACATATCTACATGGTGTTTCAGGTACTTCTTCGGCTGAATTTTTGCAGAATATTACAATCAGCGAAGAAAATCAAGCCGCCACAATTTGTCAAGCAATTTGTGAGTTGTGCTTAGATTATACTTGTCGCGGAGATTTCAATAACAGGGGAGCCAGCCGCATCCATGGCGGTGGCTTCGGAGGCTGCATCCAAGTATTTTTGCCTTATGAACAGGTCGAAGACTTCATTAGTCGCGTTAACAAGATCTACGACAAAGAAGTTGCAACCCAGATAGAATTCTCTCCTTCGGGCGCCCACGCCGAATTTATCTAGCCTAAACCCTGGGGACGGAGGTACCATCTAGCAGGTACTTTGCTAAATATGTAAAGTACCTGCTAGATACCACCTCCGTCCCTAAGAATTCGTGGGTAGTTTTAGTGTTCTTTATGGCACAATATAGGGTTGTTTATATGGTATTTTAGTCAAGTTAAAGGATGATTTAAATGGCAAAAATTAAAGACGCACGCAAGCGACTTGGAAAGCTAAAGAGAAGTACTCGTCGCAACGTTTGACTACTAATTTTATGTACAGTTTTAATTATTGGATCTATTTTCGCTTTTACTCCACCTCAGGAAAAAATCAATCAAGGCCTGGATATTCAGGGTGGTTTAAGTGTTGTTTTGTCTGCGAAGAGCACTGGCGATGATGCAACTGTTTCTAACGATGATATGGAAAAATCGCGAAGCATTATTGAGCGTCGTGTTAACGCTTTGGGTGCTAGCGAAGCTGTTGTCCAGCTTCAAGGTCAAGACCAAATTTTGGTTCAAATTCCAGGTATGTCAGATACTCAAGAAGCACTTGAGACAATCGGTAAAACTGGTAAGTTGGTCTTTGCTCGTCTTGATTCTTTTACCGATGAGGCTGTTAAAGAGAAGATCGAAAATAACCAATACGGCGAAAATTCAACTGTTTCCGATGACTTTGGTGTTAGCTTCTCAACAGGAGACACTGCCAAATTAAAGGTCAAAGAGGGAACTTACACACCACTTATCACAGGTGAGAATATCGACAATGTTACAGTTGGTAAGGCTTCGGAGACTTCTTCGGACTATGCTGTAAACCTTAAGCTTGATGGTGAAGGCACATCGGCTTTTGCTGCTGCAACCAAAGAGCTCGCATCAAGCAAGGGTAAGATTGTAATCATTTTAGATGACGAAGTTCAAAGCGCACCTGCTGTTCAATCAGAAATCACGGGTGGTGAAGTTTCAATCACAGGTGGTTATGACCTGGATGGCGCTAACCAAATGAAGACTGTTCTTGAATCTGGTTCTTTGCCTGTTAACTTCGAGTTCTTGCAGAGCCAGGTAGTTGGTCCTACACTTGGTCAAGACGCTTTGAATTCTGGTGTTTTGGTTGCTTTGATTGGTTTGCTTATCGTTATGCTTTACTTGTTATTCTTCTACAAAGGCTTGGGTACCATCACTGCGGCTGCCATGATTGTTTTTGCAACCATGTATCTTGGAATTTTGGGCTTGTTGAGCCAGCTGGGTTTCTTCAGTCTTTCGCTTTCTGGTATTGCTGGTATCGTACTGACCATTGGTATGGCGGCGGATTCTTCGGTTCTAACACTCGAGCGTTTCCGCGAAGAAATCAGGATGGGCCGCACTGTTAAGCAAGCCAGCAAGACTGGTGTTCACCATGCAATTATGACATCTATCGATGCGGACTCGGTTACACTTGTTTCTGCTCTTGCATTGTTCTTCATTGCAACGGCAACTGTTAAGGGCTTCGGTTTGACTTTGGCCTTAGGTATTGTTTGCGATATAGTCATGATGCTTATCTTTAAAGCTCCGCTTATTCGTTTGCTTGCTCCTCGTGTTATGGCAAGAAATCCGAAGTTCTGGGACATCGACGATTCCTTGAAATATGCCGGCGGTGTTGAGAAACTTCTAAACGGAGACGACGAAGAGAAATCCTTTATTGTTAGTGCCGCCAAAAAGATTAAAGGTCGCTTCATCAAGAAAGACATCAACTTCCTTAAATGGCGCAAGATCTTTTTAACTCTTGCAGCTGGTGCTATGGTCGTGTGCGTTGCTTTCTTCGGCTTTAAAGGCCTTAACTACTCAATCGAGTTTGTTGGTGGTACTTCGGTTACCTTCCACGGAACTGGCGACGCTCAAATCGAAGACATCCGTACGGCTTTTGCCGATGCGGGTGAGCCAGATGCTGTTATCCAAACCACTGTTCAAGATGGTGAGCCTGGCTTCTTAGTTAGGACAACCACAACAAGTTCGGAGGATGCCACGGCTTCGGCAAAACAGGTTGCCGATAAATTTGGTTGGACAACTTCAAACTTCGAAGTTACAACCATCGGTCCTGACTGAGGAACTAGCGTTATTCAAAGCTCCTTGCTTGCATTTTTAGTTTCGATTCTTTTGATTATTATTTATATTGCAATTAGGTTTGAATACAAGATGGGTGTCATGGCGGTTATTGCTTTGATTCACGATCTTGTTTTGGTTATTGGAATTTACGCGATTGTGGGACGTGAGATTTCTCCAAATACAATTGCTGCTTTGTTGACCATTTTGGGTTATTCGCTTTACGATACAGTTGTTGTATTTCACCGTATTAACGACAACATGAAGCTTGGCACAGAGAGGTGTAGCTTTATTACAATGGCAAACCACTCAATTAACCAGGTTTTTGTTCGTTCACTTAACACAACCATGACATCGCTTATTCCGGTTGTTGCCATGTTATTCTTCGGCGGCGAGACCTTAAAAGACTTCGCATTTGCCATGAGTATTGGTCTTGTTTGCGGTGCTTATTCATCCATCGCTATTGCTTGTCCACTTTATTCATGGTGGAAAACTCGCGAGCCAAAGAATTATCGTTTGATGCGCAAGTTTGGTCCAGACCCAGATTTGTTCTGCTTTGTTGAGCCAAAGACAGCTCATGAGCTAGGTCTGTCTGAGTTTGTTGCACCTACTGTCAATAACAGCAAAGAGGAAAGTAAAGCTCCAAAGACAACTGCTGTTAGCGCAGCCGAGAAAGCCGCTCAAAAGGCTAAGGTCGAGAAAGAGCTTGACTTTAATGCTCCAAAAGTTAAAGCACCAAAGCCTAAAAAAGATAAACGCGTTAAGCGTCCTGTAAAGAAAAATAAGAAATAAGAGGATATTATGTCTGTTGATATTGAGAAAAGCTACCAGCGTTGACTTAGCAACGCTATTGATGATATGCAAGATGACCTTGCTAATATGTCCGAAGAAGACAAGTTTGAGGCCTTCAGCACTTCACTTAGTTTTGGCACTGCTGGTCTTCGTGGCTTCCTTCGACCAGGAACTAACGGCATGAACATCTACACGGTTGGCCAAGCTACTCAAGGCCTCGCAAATTACCTCAAGGCAAATTATAAGAACCCAAGTGTTGCCATTGCTCGCGACTCGCGTAACATGGGTTGGGAATTTGTTAAGGTTTGTGTATGCGTTTTGGCCGCCAATGGCGTTAAAGCTTATTACTCCGAAGACATCGAAAGCACCCCGGGTTTAAGCTTCTCTGTTCGCGAGCTTCATTGTAGCGCAGGCATTTGCATTACGGCTAGCCACAACCCGGCAGAGTATAACGGCTATAAAGCTTATGGTCCTGATGGTTGCCAAATTACAACCAAAGCCGCCAACGCAATTTCTGCCGAGATCGCCAAAACTGATGTCTTTGACGATGTTAAATTCTTAAACTTCCGTGACGCAAAAGACACAGAGTTTGCAAGTCTTATAGGCCCAGAAGTTCGTGATGCCTTCATTGATGCTGCCTGTGCTTGCAGTGTTGTTGACGATGAAGAGCAAGCTCAAAAGGACGCAGCAAACCTAAACGTAACTTATACAGCTCTTCACGGAACTGGCTACCCAGAAGTAATGGAAGCTTTGCAGCGTAACGGTTTTACAGACCTTCATCCTGTTACAGAGCAAGCCGAAGCCGACGGAAATTTCCCAACGGCAAGTTATCCGAACCCAGAGACTGATGAAGCTTTGGCTCTTGGTCTTGAACAAGCCAAGAAAAACAATTCGGACATTTTGATTGCCACAGACCCAGATGCTGACAGGGTTGGTGTTGAGGTTAAGCATGGCAGTGATTATATCCACTTAAACGGAAACGAGATTGGCATTTTGCTATTCAATTACCTTTGCGAAGCCAGATCTGCCAGGGGAGACGCACTTAATAATTTGGTGATGGTTACAACCATCGTGTCTTCGGATATCGTTGACCAAATTGCAAATTACCACAACATTGAAGAGCGACGTGTTCTAACAGGCTTTAAATACATCGGCGAGCAAATCCTTCACTTGGAAGAAGATGACGAGAAGTATCGCTTTATGTTTGGCTTCGAAGAGAGCTGCGGCTATTTAGCCGGCACTCATGTTCGCGACAAGGATGGAATTAGTGCCTGTCTTTTAATAGCACAAATGGCTGCTATGTATAAAGCACAAGGCAAGGATCTTGTTGACGTACTTGAAGATATCTACAAACAATTTGGCTACTACAAAAATGGTGTTGTTAGTGTGGAATATCCTGGTGTCGAAGGTCAAGAAAAAATGGCCGAAGTCCTAGCCAATATTCGCAAAAATCCACCAAAGGAATATTGTGGCAAGAAAGTTGTGGCTTCGAAAGACTACAAAAAAGACAACAAGATGCTTGTTCTTAACGGTAATGAGAACTCGCCTGACGAAGCCTTGCCAAAGTCCGATGTTTTGGAATACTCTCTTGAGGGAGGCTCTAAGGTAATTGTTCGTCCTTCGGGAACAGAGCCTAAAATCAAAGTCTATTGCTTTGCAAATGCAAGTTCCGAGCAGCAAAGTCAATCGCTTCTTGATAAGTTCAAATCTTCTGCCGAGGATCTACTTTCGTAAATATGGCTGAGGGTTCTGACGTAAAAGAGATCAAAGAGCTTTATAACGAGCTTAGTGAGCTCAGTAAGTTTGTCTTGAAACACGAAGGCAAGGATGCTGTGTGCTCGCTAAACTTTGTTGTCAAAGATGAAATCCAAGAGCTAAACAAAAAATATAGAGACATCGATGCTCCAACAGATGTCCTCAGCTTCGAAAGCGACATCGAAGGAGACTTGGGCGACATCTTCATTTGTGTTGATGTTGCTGTTCAAAATTCCAAAAACTATTTCACTAGTGTCGAAAATGAGCTCAAGCTTTTAACCGTCCATGGCTGTCTTCACTTATGCGGCTACGATCACATGACCGACGAAGAAGCCGAAGTCATGGAAGCCAAAGAGGAAGAGATCCTAGATGAGTGACTCTCAAAATAATTTCAAGAGTGGTTTTGTAACCTTCGTAGGTCGCCCGAATGCGGGGAAGTCCACGCTTTTAAATGCAATTATTGGAGACAAGGTTGCCATTACTTCAAACGTTGCTCAAACAACCAGACACAGGATTCGTGGCATCTTAAATAAGCCTAGTATGCAAGCGATTTTTATTGATACACCAGGCCTTCATAAGCCAGTTGATGTTTTGGGTCAAGAGCTAAACGAAGGCGTTTTTCAAGCTATTGCCGATTGTGATATTGTTTGCATGCTGATAGACGCTAGCCAAAAAATAGGTAAGGGCGATGCTTGAGTTGTGGACAAAATTAAAAATCTTAAATGCGCCAAGTTTTGTATCTTAACCAAGACAGACTTGGTCGACAGCAACACGAAGATGGCTCAAGTCGCAAATGCAGATAAACTAACAAATTGAGATGCTTTAATTTGCTTGAGCGCTGTTAAGAAGTATAACCTAGATGCTTTTGTTGAAGAAGTCGAAGGCTTTTTGCCCGAAGGCCCAAAGTGGTTCCCGCAAGATGCCAAGACAGATCAGCCCCTAGAGGTCATGGTTGCCGAATATATTCGTGAAAAAATTATTCGAAATGTCTTCGAAGAGGTGCCACACGCAATTGGTTTGGAAGTTGCTGAGCTCGACTTCGATGAGAAAAAGAAACTCTACAAAATTTATGCCAAGGCCTACACAGAGAAGGAAAGTCAAAAAGGGATTTTGGTTGGCAAAGATGGCCAAACCATTAAAAAGATATCTATCGAGGCCCGCGAAGATCTTGAAAAACTCCTGGGAGCAAAAGTTTTTCTAGACTTGGAAGTAAAACTTAAGAAAGACTGGCGACGGGATTATAACCAAGTCCGAAGGTTTGGATACACGGCAGAATAATGGCTTCAAAAGACTCCAAAATAAAAGCGATTGTAATTAAGAAGACCAAGCTGTCCGAGACAGACTTGATCATTACCTTTCTTGCCGAAGACGGAAGTCAGGTGAGAGCTGTTGCTAAAGGTGCGCGCAAGCCAAGTTCGACCTTCGCCTCACGGCTTGAACTTTTTACAAATGTTGAAGTGCTTCTTGCTCACGGCAAAAACCTTGACATCGTTCGTGAAGCAAAGATTATAAAGCCATACTCTAACATCAGAAAAGACATAGAAAAGACCGTTTGCGCAGAACCAGCTTGCGAGCTTCTTGTAAAGTCCACGCAGCAAAACCTAATTAGCGAAAATCTTTACCCAATGACCCTCAATTTTTTTGACGAGGTTGAAAAAGTACACGACAGCTTCTACTTAAAGGCTCTTTGCACCGCGCATTTAATTAAGGTATGCAGCTTTATTGGATTTAGACCCAGCTTGGCAACCTGTGTCTCATGTGGCGAAGACATGTCAGGCTCGCTAGAGAACATGAATCTCCAGCTTAATTTTAGCTTCGAAGACGGGGGAGTTGTTTGTCCAGGATGCTCAAGAAAAGTTGAGACCGAGAAGCTTTCTGCAGCCACAATCAAACTAATTCACGATTTAATTCATACAAAATTCGAAGACATAAAGTTAATGACGGTCAGCGAAGAAACAGTTGACGAGACTCTTCATTTTTGCAAAAAATGGATACTATTCCATATTGGCACAAGAATGAAAACTCTATCCTTCTACATCAACAATATCTAATCATGAGTGGTATAATAATAACTTTAGCAGGCATATTTGAGGCAAGTAATGACCAATAGAGTATGAAACGCAAATATTATAACGAACTCGCTTGCCAACAAGTTGAGCTGACTTCGCATATCTTGTAACGATATGCTTAATATTTTTGGCTCTTCAGCCGTAACAATTTTTCTATATGAACCAAATGATCAATATAGTTTCTCTGTCTGGACAGACGCTTACGAATC
>JAZUHG010000037.1:0-12701 GCA_045641605.1 Phoenicibacter sp.
AGAGCAGATGGAACAATCTCAAAATTGACGATTTTTTGTCCAGTGCAACTATTAATTCCTGTTAATGTAGCTGTAGCTGTGCCTGGATTGATGTTATTAACGCAATTAACTACAAAATCTTTTCCTTCTTTAAATACACCAGTGTTGTCATCATCATTTATATTTGAAGCTTTTAACAAAAGATTCTGTTCTTCAAATTTATAAGTTACATTAAAGTCTGGATAAACCGGAAGACCAGTAAATTCTATAGGTGCTATATCAGCAACCATTACGTTATCAAAATCCTCAAATTGATTAATAGTGTAAGTTCCTGGAGTAATGCTACTAAACACATAATTTTTCGAAACAGGACCATTACTAAAAATGGTCGCAGTGATTTCATAAGTACCTTTAAAATCACCACTTTGACGTTGAGTTGTATAATCTTCATTAATTACAAGTTCTTGTCCGTCAATAAGCCCATCAGTAGTTATGGTCATTTCTTTTTGCTCTTCACCATAAATTGCTTCATAGCTATTACATGTTGCGGTTGCAGTGGCTCTTAAAATTTCAAAATAAGTAGACGCTTCACCTTCGCAATTATTAATACCTGTAATTGTTGCTTTAGCCTGTTGTCCAGCATCAATGTTGTTCGAATATGAAACGGTATAATCTGTCCCTGTAATAAATTCTTTTTCGTCATCATCTGCAAACTTATATTTTGCTTTAACTACTGGACAATATTCTTTATTATCGTATGTTCTGGGTTCAATAGGATCGAATTGAATATTTTCAAAGTCGGTAAACTTTATAATTGTATATTTACCAGGTGTGATGGAAGTAAAATTATAATTTTTAGCTACAGGACCTTCTGGAATAACAGTTGCAGTAATAGCATAATCACCACAAGTTGTTCCTTCTGTACGAGAAATTGTATAATCCTTACCTTCTGTTAATTCATCTCATGAAACAACATCTTTAGTAGTTATTGGCAAGGGCTTGTCTTTTTGACCATAAACAGCTTCAACATTATCACATGTGATGCTTGCATTCTTCTTAATAATATTAAAGTTTGTTTGTGTTTCTCCTTCACAACTTCCAATGCCAACAATAATAGCAGTAGCCTTCCCAACATCGATATTGTCTGTATATTCAACAGTATAGTCTCAACCACCAATTAAAGTTACAGTTTTATTATTTGCCGAATCTGCAAATGTATATGTTATTGTAAGTTCTGGAGTAATTTGTCGTCCTGAATATGTTTGATCTGGAACCTGCGAAATTACAGAATGCTCAAAATCCGTAAATTTATTAATCGTTAATATGCCAGTTTCAACAGATAAATTATAATTTTTGGTTTTATCACTTTCTAAAACTTGTGGCCTAATTGTATAATTGCCGACTATTTCTCCCTGATCCCTACTTGCAGTAAAATCTGTCCCTAATTCAAATTCTTCTCCATACTGTATGCCAGTTCCAGTGACGGAAAACTTAGGGTCATCCTGCATATATATTTTTGAAATATCGTCAGCTTTAATTGTCGCATCAGCTGGTTTAATAGTATAAGTTGAACCTTTTACTTCTTCGAACTCATAATTTCAAGAATAAGGACCAAACCTTTTCATTTTTAAAGAAACGTCATATGTACCGACATCCTTTCCTTCACTTCTAGAGATACTATAATCATTACCTTCAGTAAAAGTTTCACCTTCTACAAGACGATCAACAGTAATCGTCATGGGTGCTTCGGTACCATATGTTGTAACAACTTCATTAGCATATACATTTGTTTTTCTCTTAGCAATCATATAAGTAGCCTTCCCATAAGCAACAAGATTCTTATAATTCTTTGCTACGGGTCCATTCGGAATTAATTTAATCGTAAATTCATCACCCCTTCCCGCCATAGTTCAATCTTCAATGTCATCTATTGTAAAGTCTTCCCAAAGTTTTAATGTATCTCCTTCTATTCATCCTTCACCATAAGTAAGTGGTATATCATAATTAGGCTTTCCATCATATTCTTTAATAGCAGTTAAGGGCCTAACTTTAATTTCTGTTTCAATTTGCTTAACAATATATTTTCCTGTTTCAATATAAAAAGCAAACTTTGATGGTAGTGTGTCAAGACCATAAATAAGATTTACACGAATTATATATTCGCCTACATCTCTAGCCGGTTTACATGTGCAAGTATAGTCAATCCCTTTTCTCATTTCTAAATCTATTTCTTGACCTTCCCCATCTGTATAATAAGCGCGTTCAATTTCTAATTTACTTTCATCAAATTCGTCACCATATGTAACTTCAACATTTTTAACCTTTGCATGGGCCAAGCCAGCAGTAACATATAAATAACCCTCTGATGTTGTTACAGGAGAATAGTTTTTATAAGTATCGCTATCAAACAGAACAGTTACATTAATTTTATACCTTTGAAGTTTTTCTTCGCCGGCGTCTCTACTTATAGTGTAATCGGTACCAGCAACTAACGTATCACAATCAGCTAGTCCTTCGCAATATACACTAAAATTAGGATCGGGGTGACCAGCTTGCTTTGTTGCATCATTAGCTTTAATATTTAAAGCTGCCGGTTTAATCTCAAAATTATTTAACTGTCATTCAGTTCCTATATAATTAGATCCTTTAACTGTCCATTCAACCGCATAAGAGCCTACTGTAGTGGGGGCAGTTTCTAACAATATTTTTTGTCCATCAACAATACGATATCATTTACTCTCAATATTCTCATTAAAAATTTCTTCTTTAACATCATTCCCGCCTTTGTCAGTAAAGCTGGAATTCTCAATAAGATCAATTGGCTTACCATCATAATCCTTTTCTTTAACACCTTCAGAGTTGATATTAACTATTCCTTTATTTACAAGCCATACCTTATTAATTATGTTGGCAGCTGGATTTATCATGTCATCTTTCGTAAGTGTAGCCTTATTGTTAATATCATAATTTGTTTTAACAGTAAAATCTTGCTCGGCTCCTGCAACTTTATTAATTTCTACAATAAAATCTTTGTTTCTAGATAATTTTATATTTCTTGGAAGATACGTTAATTTTATTTTATCTTCAATCTGATCGTTAATTACATATGCATTACATCAATTAACTAACGAAGGATCTAAAGTTCAATCACAATCACTTAAAGGAAAACATCTTGTAATGGCAGCACTTTTGCCTAAAGCATATTCACCATCACCTTCAGAAAGCTTCGAACTATCAACAATGGTTGAAAAATATCATCCAGCTGCACCAGACAAGCCAGAATCTCCACCTTTACCTCCATTACCAGGAGTTCAGTTATAACCACCATGGGCCCCATAGCCACCTCTTGCACCAAATTGCCGATGAATATCAGTATCAGATGGCGTCTCTCATTGTCCTTCTTCCGATTTGTATGTATAAGCACTTCATGTACCTTCATTTGTATGGCCTCGCATGGATTGTCTTTCACTTATTGGATTGTTGCCTCCGCCTGAACTTCCACCGCCACCAGAACATTCATATTTAAGTGGCTCCTTGCTATCGTTGTGTAATGTTATGTGGCCACCGCCACCGCCACCGCCACCGCCAGCGCCAGCGCCTCCTGACCCTATTCCCAATACAGGGCCTCCAAACCCAATACCTCCTCAGGCTCCAGACCCGCCGCCTCCGCCAGTACTATAATCACTATTAGCACCATGATCAGTATGACTTGCTCCAGCATAAATTTGTGTGCCATAATATCAATTTTTTCCAGCAAAGCCTGACACAAAATTTGAATTTACATCTCCGTTTATTATTAATGTTCCAGCGTTAAATGAAGTGCCACCATTCTGTCCTGCACCGGCATGATGTCCAGTTTCTTGTTCGTCATAATATCATCAATCTTCTTCGTGTGTTTCAGTAGCTCCACTTCCGCCTGCACCTCCAGAGGCTCCATTAGAACCAATAGCGGCAGCGCCACCACCAAAACCATTTCCACCATTTCCTCCTGCTCCACCATAGATATCAATAACAATTCCAGCTGGATCTTTTTTATGGTGACGACCCGCGGCCCCCTTTGTAGGTTCAGCCGCTTTAACATAATAATCTGACCAAGCACTTCCGCCCTTTATATCCAAATCACCTTTACCTCTTATATATAAATAATTGCCTTCGGTAAGTTGAATACCTGCTCCAGCACCAGCAGAAAACTTACTATCACTACCTTTGATAGATAAAGTAGGAAAATCATCCGAGCCTTGCTTCTTCTCAAGATAAATATTTACAGTTCCACTTATGATAATACCAGGAGTTGTGACAGTCTCAGAAGCAGGTGCTTCTACACTAATATCTTGATTTATAAAATAATCACCGGTTGATAAAGTTTGTCCTGCCGAAAGACCAGTAAGGTACTTATCAGTATGGGGACCATATTTTTCATCTCAATATTCCTTTGTAGCATAATTATCATCAGCGTTAGCAACAACAAGCCATTCGATACTCTTAGCTCAACCTTTAGGATTTAGGCATATAACAGATATCAGTACTGCAATAATAGATATCATAATAAGAAAAATTAATTTCTTGTATTCAATTTTTTTATGCTTAGCTACTTTACTGAAATTCATTATAGTCCCCTCCCTCGTACAAAGCCTTTATTATACAATAGTATATTTATTTATTCTTTTTATCGTCCTTCTTTTTATCGGGACAAGAGAAGTTCGGGCAAAGTTCCCAAGGTCCTCTTTGAGTATTAATAATTACTTTTGGAGCACCGCAGCTTTCGCAAGTTCGACCTGTGGCTTCGATCTCTCCATATTGCGGAAGTGGATAACCCACACCACAATCATCAAAATTCTCGCAACGAATAAATCTCTTTAATGTGCGAGGATTCTTATGAGCGATGAGCTCTGCCTCCTTACCTTGCTTTGCACACTCCGGACAAATTCCAACTACAACATCGGGCTCTTGATTTGTCTCACAATTAGGATCAATGCAAAGTGTACGTGGCTTTTGTCTAAAAGCAGTCACCTTAACTTGTGGCATGCCACATTTCTCACAAGGCTCTTTTAGAGCCTCAATCTTTCCACTTGGAAGTGGGTATGTAACATCACAATCGGGCCAACCAGCACATCCAATAAACATGCTGCGTGTCTTCGCCGATGCGCGAAGCTGTAAATCCTTACCGCATTTTGGACACTTACCAACATAAGCATCCGCAGCTACAGCATCAGAAAGCGCTTCGCCAATTTCATCTGCGTGGGGAAGCAAATTCTCAAGCTCACCCAAAAGTTTATTGCGAGAATCCTCAACAACCGAAGCGCGTGTATTCTTGCCTTCGGCGATATCATCCATCTCAGCCTCAAGTTGAGCAGTCATTTCAGGGTGAGTAATTTGAGGAGCATATTTTTCCAAAGCATCACAAACTGCAATTCCAAGCTGCGATGGCTCAATTGGGTCATTCTGGAAATATTTAACAGTGTATAACCTCTCAATAATTGAGTGGCGAGTACTCTTCGTACCAAGACCAAGCTTCTCCATTTGCTGAATAAGTCTACCTTGGCTGTAACGTGCTGGAGGTTCGGTCTCTTTTTCGGTACAACGCGACCCATTAACAGAAATTGTATCGCCAACTTTCAAAGGCGGAAGTTGCTCATCCTTCTTCAAGCCGAAGGGATAGATCTCCCTAAATCCTGGCTTATCCAAAATGTCACCCTTAGCAACAAACTCTTGGCCATTTACATCCAAAGTGATTTTTGTTCCAAGAATAGTTGCAGGTCCAGACAAAGTAGCCAAGAACCTTCGAGCAATAATGTTGTATAACTTATAATCGGCAGGAGCTAAATCACCTGGTTTAACACCTGCTGTAGGATAAATTGGAGGGTGGTCGGTTGTTTCCTTTTTACCACGGGTTGCAGTTAACTTCCCTGCAGCTAACAATTTATCGCAATATGGCGCATAGTCAGGATTTTTCTTAAGCTTAGAAACAGTTTCTTCCAAACTAAGCGACGAAGGATAAACAGTATTATCTACACGAGGATACGAAATATAACCGTTCATATAAAGGCTCTCTGCAATTCTCATTGTGCGAGCAGGTGACAAGCCTTCGCTGGCTGCAGCAGCCATAAGAGCCGTTGTGTTAAAAGGCGTTGGTGTTGCTACTGTGCGAGATTTCTTGTCTTCGGCAGAAACTTTAGCCTCAGTTGCACCATCAATTGCAGACATAACAGCATCGGCTTCGGCTTTATCTTTAATGCGAGCAGTTTTATAGGTAGCTTCAAAAGCTCCAGGAGGAAGTGGATTTTCGTCCTTTTTCTTTTTAGCATCTTCTTCTTCGTCTTTTGGAGCAGCCTCACCAAAACTTGCATCAATAACTCAATATTTTTCAGGAACATGAGCCATGCGCTCGCGCTCTTTTTCAACAACTATAGAAAGTGTTGGAGTTTGCACACGACCTGAACTTCGAACATTTCCATAACCCGCAAATTTTACAAGTGTTAAATAACGAGTAAGAACCGCACCTCAAATAAGGTCAATATCTTGGCGAGTTCCACCTGCATCAGCCAAGTTTGTATCCAACTCTACAAGATTATTGAATGCGCCTTCAATTTCCTCTTTAGTAAACGCCGAATACCTAGCCCTACTTACTGGAGCATCAGCATTAACTTCTTGGATACACTTTAATGCATCAGAACCAATTAACTCACCTTCGCGATCAAAGTCAGTTGCAATAATAATGCTATCTGCCTTTTTAGCAAGGTTTTTTAAGGAGCGAATAATTGCCTTTTCCTTAGGATTTTTATGTACTGGACCATAAATTAAATAAGGAAGAGCTTCAAGCTTCCAAGATTTAAGATCAATTCCATCCTTTAGAAACGGTTTGCGTTTTTTGTCGTATGGAGGCTTAGGCAAATTGTCAGGAAGACTGGCCTCATAGCTTTCGCCACCTTCATCATGACCATACCAACCCTTTGACTTTGAATAAAGCAAACTTTGCGAAAAATCAGGCTCTAATATATGGCCACGAAGACCAATGGTAACTCATTCTTCACCATCAACATCAAACCTATAAACAGGCGTGGTAAATACTTTGTCTGATTTTGCTTTAGTGCCTAAGATATTCGCAATTTTTTGCGCGGCATCTTGCTTTTCGGTAACAACAAGTCTCATAATACCTCTTTCATCTGCTAGGGGGTGAGCTTTTGCTCTCCCACGCGACCCAACAGTCGCTTTTCCCTTATCTAGCTGAGGGCCATCCCTCGTTAACAACAAAATATTTTAACACAAATGAGTAATCTTACGATTCTCATTCAATGTATTCTTCAAAAGCTGTGCGAACTTGAGGAACATCTGTGCCGATAATAATTTGAACTGTTTTATCAACTTGCACTGCACCTTTGGTTCCAATGCTCTTAAAGTATGCATCATCTTTAAGTTTTGACTTATCCTTAACAGTAATACGAAGTCGAGAAACGCAATTCGTGAAGTAATCAATATTTTCACGTCCGCCAACACCTTCTTCAATAGCTGCAACTAAGCTTGTATCGTCTTTAGCTTTCGACTTCTTATTGCCTTTCTTGTCGGCTTTGTCATGTTGTTGTTCGCGATACTCAGCTTTAGTGCGAAGACGCATTTCTGCTTCGTCAACACGGCCTGGAGTTGGAACATCAAACTTTTTAATCCAGGCTGTGAATACAAAGATATAAATGAAAACAAAAGCAATACCAACAACAACTACTATCAAAATCTCTTTCCAGTGTAATGCGAAGAGTGGTGCATACTGACTCAAGAAAACAAATAAACTACCACTTAGCTGTCCGCATGCGCCAAGTTCAAACATCAAAGTCGACATTGTTGCTGCCAAAGCTGCATGAACATAGAATAATGCAGGAGCAATAAATAGGAATGTAAACTCAAGAGGTTCTGAAATTGCACAAAATACTGCTGAAACCCAAGCAGGAATCAAAATACCCAATACTTTCTTTTTATTTTCTGGCTTAGCACAAATATACATTGCTATACAAATACCAGTTGCTCCAAAGATACGCGATGGATTAGTCATTGTAAATCTAGTTTCGGGAATGACTTCTTTAATAGGAGTAGGATCTGTTGCAAGACCAGGAAGAGCAGCAAACCAATTTGCATCAATTCCGCCGTCCATAACAATATTGTCGAATTCCATAGGCATCCAAAGCATTCCGTGAATACCAAACGGCAATAAGCCTTTTTCTAAGAAGATATAAATTCACATTCCGAAAGGACCAGATGTATTTACAAATGTTCCAATAGAGAAAATAAAATCTTGAATGTATGGCCAAACCAGCGAAGCTAAGAAAGCAACAGGAAGCATTACAACAAATGCAACCGAATAAACAAAAACAGATCCACTAAATACTGATAAAGCAACAGGAAGTTTCTTGTCATAAAATCTGTTGTGGATCCAAACTGTAATACCAGAAATTAACAAAGCTCCAAAAACACCCATATTAAGAGTTGGGATGTTTGCCACCATCGTTAAGCGCATAGAAGTGTCGACATCTGCTGTCATGTCAATGTTATGGAAGAATTCCGGCCATGTTGAAATCATAGTATTCACAAAATAATGGAATGTAATGAATGTAAGCAAAACCTCGATACATGCACGTGCATTTGCTTTTTTAGCTAACCCAACAGGCAAGCCAACTGCAAAAACAAGAGGAATTTGTTTAATAACGGTTCATCCACCAACGCTAATTAAGTTCCAGAATTGAAACCAGAACAAGTTTTCGTCTGCAACCCAATCTCCAAAAAGAGCGCTGCTTGTAAACAAGACAGACAAACCAATTGCAATACCAGAAAATGACATAAACATAACTGGTAAAAGCATTGCTGAACCAAAATTTTGAATTTTCGATAGCATAATTTTCCTTCCTTTTACTTTAACTTCAAGGTTTTAATTTCAAAAGGCTTGAATTCAATCACAGAATTACCACAAGCTTTTTTCTCGGATTCATCTAGCATAAGCTCGCTTGCAATCTTTAATACAGAATTCACTTTCAACTTTTGAGAATCAGCCGAAGAATTATATAAACGTATACATAAACCTTCGTCTGCCTCTGCCTTTTTTATAGCGCTCAATAGAATAACAGATTTATCTACATTTAACAAAGAATAATTTAGTGGAACATCAATATTTGACTTATTTAGCAATAAATCCTCCGCTGGGTCACTACTGTAAGAAACAACTGGTGAGACATATTGTTTTGCGAGCTCAGCAATGTTTTCTAAGTCCGAAGTCATGGCAAGCTCGTAGGTGTTTTTACCAAGAAGTTGCGAATCTGGGGTTGGTTGACTTGTACCAGAGGCGCGTCCGGGTCTTCGGAGTAAATCACGTCTGCCCTGTTTTCCAAAACTTCTATAAATAGTGATTGCAAGCGTGTCATATTTTTCACTGCCATTGATAAATTCAAATTCGCGCACAGAATTTGTCAAAACTCCAAGGCCTTCATCATTTGAAGAACGGACATACGACAAGAAAGGATAAATTGGATCTGGTTTTTCATCCCATTTTTCACTCTCTCAAACCTCAACAGCTTCGTCGTAAACATTTCTCTCCAACTTTCCAAATTGAACATCAGCAATTGATTTATTGCTTGTCAAATTTTGAGGAACTAAGAGACGAAGACGATGATCTTCCGCCTGGTTATCGACCTCAATAGAAAGCCCTATAACAGGAGACATATCCAAAGAAATTCGCATGTTAATGTCAACATGCCCATCAAGCTTCTTAGCAATGCGAGACTCCATATTTTTTGGAATGTCAAATCTTAAATTAATTGAAGCTTCCTCAAAGCGCGAACCAGTTCTGGTTTTCACAACGGCTTCGGCCCTATTTGAAGTTAAAACTCAATCATCTTTGATTGGAGAATAGTCATAACTGTCTCCGCCATCGGCAGAATCTTCGAAGAGCAATACCTCGTTGTATTTGCAACCCTTCTTCTTATCTAGAATGTTTAGGCTTCCGTTGTTATTAATATCAATCTTATAAAACTCATTTTCGATTGATTTGTTGCTAGCAGTAATTGCAAGGTTTTGCTTAACGTTGCCTTCTACTATCTTATAAATTTTATAACCCATAGCAGGTATTTCATCTGTAAGCGAAATTTGGAACCTCATGTAATTTTTATCGGCGTTTTCGGATTCATCACGGGTAAGACTGTCAACACGGTCCACAACTTCGTACTCGACAGAATTGCCATCTCCATCAATCAACTCAAAAGCATTGAAGTAAGTTGAGACATCAACCATATAACAATTCTTTTGTGCGTAAGGAAGCGGGTTAAAGACTATCAACTTGTCTTCGTCACCTTCAACAGATTCTAAAAGCTTTCTCAAATAAAACTCGATTAAATTGTCGGTTGTGTCTTCGGCAACATCGAAGCGACGCTGAACCTGCCTGTTAACATTATCTGTGCAGCAACAACCAATAGAATCGTGCGCGTGATTTTTCAACATGCTACGCCAAATTTGCTCTATAGTCCCACTTTGGTAATCGAAGCCCAAACTGTGAGCTACACTTGCGATAGGCTCCAACACATTGGTGATTTTATTTTCGATGCGAGTATTTGAAGATTTAAGATCTGCTCGCGAAGAAAAAATACTTCTGTGAGCTCGCTGATATTTTCCATCTAAAAGCTCGCCTTTAATAGTTGGTAGATTCTTTTTGTCTATGTTTTTATAAAGCTCTTCATAAGAGCTAAGTTTTACATCATAATCTGGAAATTCCTTACGCATGATGTCCATAATTTCGAAGATATTTTGTTGGACCGGCATCTGGTCATGACCATTTGGAACAAGCAAGTCTCCAGTTGTCGAATATTCAGATAAAGTTTTTAAATATTCATCAAATTGCTTGTGCATTTTATCAACATCTGAAGGAATCATAATTCCAACCGAATAATTAATTGGCAAAAGTTGAACAACAACTTCAGATCCATCGTCACTAGCCCATAAAAACTCAGTTTGCTTAATTCCAAGACGCTCCGAATAACCACGTCAGAATAAAGATTTATCTATTCCAAAACCATTTAGGATTTTTGGAAATGCAGCAGACTGACCGAAGGAATCTGGAAGGTAACCAATCATCATACGGTTGCCAAACTTGTCACAATCAAGCTTTCCGTACAACAAATTACGAACAACAGACTCGCCACCCACAACCATCTCGTCAGTTTGGGTATACCAAGGACCAATTTTTAAGCGTCCTTCTTTAACTAGTTTCTTAATGCGAGCTTCATCTTCGGGCTTTGAAGATAAATAGTCCTCCAAAACAACAGTTTGACCGTCCAAAACATAGCAAGAATAATCCTTGTGCTTTTCAAGCATTTCAAGAATCTCTTTCATGTTGTTGACTAAATAAATCTTCGACTTTGAAGATGTGAAGTACCACTCTCTATCTCAATGAGTGTGTGGTACAAGATGAATGCATTTCTTTTTCAATTCTTCTCCCTTATCTACTTGGGGACGGAGGTGTCATTTAGCAGGTATTTTTTAACACCTGGTAAATGGCACCTCCGTCCCCATTAGGTTGATGTTAAAGCTTCTTCGACTTCAGCAAATTTTTTGAGCTTTGAAGTATCAACTTCGGCCCCTCGGAAGAATACTTTAGTTGGCTTGCGCAGTGCACGTATGTCATCTAAAGGATTCTTCTCTACAACAATAAAGTCAGCTGATTTTCCAACTTCAATAGAACCAGTTTCATGATCGATTCCAGCAATTTGAGCGTTTAATAAAGTTGCCGAATGTATGGCAAGCTTAGGGCTAACTTCGCAAAACCTACAATAATATTCCAGCTCACGCCACATATCGTAATGAGTAACAAATGGGCAGCCAGTATCTGTACCCAAGCCAATTGGGATTTGATTATCTAAACAAAGGTTATAAAGTTCACACATATAATTAAAAAGCGCTGTACCATTTTGAACATCCAAGTCCGAAAACCCAGTCACCTCTTGACTCAATTTTGTAAAAGGAATTGTAGGCGAAAGCGTACATATAAGTTTTGATCCACTCTTTTTGAAAAGGTCAATAACTTTCTCTGTAACCTTGCCACCATGCTCAATTGTATCAACTCCATTTTCAAGCGCGACAACCATGCCTTCGGGGCCTTCAACATGAGCAGCAACTTGGTAACCCAACTTGTGTGCCTCATCGCAAACAGCCTTGACCATTTCTGGAGGCATCTTTAAATCGCCTGGCTCACCTGCGACTTTTGCATCCAAAACACCGCCGGTAATCATAAGCTTAATAAGGTCAACCTTTTCTTTGTCCAGCTTATGAACCATGGCAACAGCTTCTTCAGCATTGTTTGCGGCAATAGCGACAGATCCATCCATGTGTCCACCAGGAACACCAATCGCAGTATTTGCAGCTAGAATTCTTGGACCAATAGCCTCGCCAGAATTAATTTTGTCACGAAGCTTTGTATCCAAATCCAAAACACCACCAACGGCACGAATTGTCGTGGTGCCAGACATAAGTTGTGCTTTGACATTGTTTTCGCACATCTTCGCAATGACAGCTTTAACAATTCTAAAACGAAGCAGCGAGGCTAGCTTCTTATAGTCTGTTTTTTTCTTGCTTGGTTTTCCAGTAGAAGGAATATGAACATGCAAATTAATAAGACCTGGAAGCAAATATTGCCCATGAAGGTCCACTGCTTCGGCACCTTCGGGGATATCAGCCTCATCAATTATGTCTTGGAT
>JAZUHG010000038.1:0-6653 GCA_045641605.1 Phoenicibacter sp.
GGGAGGTATTTGTCCAGTATGGCTTTACTATCTGCTTCGAAAGTTCCTAGTGGCTCTTTAGATGAGCTAAGGTTAATTTTTACATTCAAATAGGCGCCTTGTATGGCAGCTTTAAAGCCCAATGCTGCGCAGCCAAGATCGCTGGATGCCATTACATTTGTTTTACCTATTAAGCTTTCTGTTATTTCTAAACCCTTAGCTGCTAGCTCCATAATTTTATAGGGAACTTCAATTGCAGGAAGCAATGCAGCCTGAATGGCTTCGCTTCGTGCAGATTTCTCTTCTTCGGTATCTTTTGGAAGCTTATAAGCAGCGCTGATTTGCATGAATGCATCAACATCAGCTTGCATCATTCCTTTAAGTTCTTCTTGAAGAGCATGGATTTTTTCGTGCTGCGCACGGACAAAATCCTCATTCTCCGCATATTTTTCACGACCTTCGGTCAAAGCACACACCATTGAACTTAAAGCACTGCCTAAGACTCCGAAGAGCGCTGAGGCTGCGCCTCCTCCTGGGGCTGGTGAATTGCTACTTAAATCATCAATAAATAAATCTAATTTCATTAGTACTCCTTAAGAAATCACCGGACAAAAAACATTTAATAAAGTAATGGTAACTGGCTGATAAACTATGTCAACTAAGAACGACCCAACTATAGGTACAATCAAAAATGAAGTTTTACTATAACCATATCTCTCGCAAACAGCATTCATATTAGCCATAGCTGTAGGTGTAGCACCCAACATATGCCCACAAGCGCCTGCGCACATGATAGCGGCATCATAGTTTTTGCCTAAAACTCTAAACATAATGAAATAAGCAATAGCAAACAATACCAATGCTTGAACGACAACAATAACAGCCAATCCCCCAACAAGACCAAGCAGCTGCCATAATTTAATGCTCATCATGGCTATACTCAAGAACAAATCTAGGGTAACGCTACCAACAACATCACTGACCTTTTGACTATAATTATATCAATGGAATTTTTCATTTAGGTTTCTTACCAAAATAGACACTATCATAGCTCCAATATAATCCGGAAGAGAGATTGCTGTACCTGTGGCTTCGCCAATTAATCATGAAATACCATTACCAAGTTGTATTCCCAATGCCATACAAAGCAATATCACAACGAAGTTTTTCATAATGTCTGACATTGAAAGTTCGTCTTTAATTTCCTTTGCTTTTTGAACGACAGATGACTTTGCGTCTTCGGACTTAAGATTGTTTTTAACAATTAATCTGCGAGATAATGGACCACCAACCAATACCGAAACAATTAGCCCAAATGTTGCAGCAGCAAGACCGCAATCTTGAGCAGCTTCATAGCCTCGCTCAACTAAAGTAGAACCATAAGCTGTAGCAGCACCATGACCTCCACACATAGACATTGCTCCTGCTGTAATGCTATAACCATTTTCAATTCCCATAAGACTACCAAGGCCCAATGCAATGGGGCTTTGGATTACAGAAATGAGAGCAACACAAACCCAATAAATTAATAGAAGCTTTCCGCCAATCTTAAATAACTTAAAATCCGCACCAAGCCCAATTGTTGTAAAAAATGCAACCATAAAGATTGTTTGAAACGTCGTATCAAAAGTAATAGTAAAAGTATTTGTTTGATGACCTATAAAAACAAGAATCATAAATAGAAAACCGCCGACTACTGGGGACGGAATACAATATTTTTGTAAAAACTTGATCTTCTTGCAAATTGCAATACCAATCAAAAGAACAATACCTGCAATTGCAAGAGTTGTGGTCATATCAAAATTAAGAGAAAGAGCAGAATCAACAAACGACCAAGCCATTATTACCCCTTAGATTAATTTATATTCCATTGTTTGTTTGAATGCATCAAAGTTTGCAAGTTTGAGGTAATGCTCAGCAACATCAAGCATTGCTTTTGCAGGGGCAGTTCCAACAAGCTCACTTTCTAGAACTTCGGTGCCATACTTTTGTGCAAGCTCACTAATCTTATCGAAGACAATGTGCATTCCGGTTGTATTGTAGTCGCAGAGATTCATAGATACTTGGGTGATTCCTCTGTCATCCAAGCTGAAACCCATGGCCTTAACTTCCTTAAAGCCACCATTGCTTTCTCGAATCTCAGATGCAATTTTCTTTGCGATTTCAACATCAGAAGTTTTAAGGTTTACGTTAAATGCAACTAAACATTTACGCGCCCCTATAGCCATAATGCCAGCTGTTGGGTGCATTTCCCTCTCTCCGAAGTCAGGGGCCCATTCTTCTTGCTTTAACTTCTCTGGCATTCCTTCCCACTGCCCTTTACCAACAGTAGCAAGATTTTTTCTTTCAGGTTTAGTAGCAGACTCTTCATATAAAAATGATGGGATTTTAAGTTCTTCTCAAATTCTCTTAGCTACGCGATTAGAAATCGCGATACATTCCTCAATTGTAGTTCCGATGGTTGGGACAAAAGGCAAAACATCAGTTGCTCCCATGCGTGAATGTTCCCCGTGATGTTTGTTCATGTCAATACGCTCTCCTGCGCATTTAGTAAGTTGGAAGGCCACATCTTCGATACCTTCTGGTGAACCAATTAATGTAAATACAGACCTGTTATGGTCTACATCGCTTTGCGCATCAAGCAAAATTACATCCTCGCGGCTTTTGGAAATATCCACAAGCGCGTTGAATGTGGCTTCGTCCTTTTCTTTGGAAACTGAGAAATTAGGAATGGTCTCAATAATTTTTTTCATATTATCTCCTTAAAACTTGACATTTGCGATTATACCAAAAAGAAAGCAGCCATAAAGACTGCTTTCCTTTAAATTTGTTTATAACATCTAGGCCACGTACGGCACAAACATATTGATCAAAACAATTGATACCGGCTGGTATACAAGATCTACCAAGAACGCACCTACGATTGGAACAATAACAAATGCTTTCTGAGAGAAACCAAATCTTGCAGAAACAGCCTCCATGTTAGCCATAGCAGTAGGTGTAGCACCCAAAGCGTGACCACACATACCACCACACATTACCGCGGCATCGAAGTTCTTTCCCAGTGCACGGAACACAATGAAGTAAACATAGAAACCCATAACAACAACTTCGGCCAAAACAATAACAGCAAGTCTTGGACCAAGTTCAATAAGCTGTAATAAGTTAATAGACATCATAGCAATGCTCAAGAACACATCCAGAGTAATTCCACCAAGACCATCACAGAACTTAGCATTGTAATTGAACCAATGGAACTTCTCATTTAAGTTGCGAACTAAAACAGATACGAACATAGCACCAATATAATCAGGCAATGTAATTGTAGAAGTATCTGAACCTGTCAAGTTCATAACTAAAATATTAATACCCATAGAAGCCCATTTTGCTAGCAAAATACCAGCTGTCATGCAAATTACAATAACTGCAAAGTTCTTCATGATATCCATAGCGCTAGAACGACGCTCTTCCCTAGTTTTTGGAGCAGCTTTCTTTACGCCTCGAGGAAGCTCTGGTGGCTTTAAGTTATTCTTTAAAATTAAACGACGAGCAAGTGGACCACCAAGCATAACTGAACAAATAAGACCCAATGTAGCACAAGCTAAAGCACAGTCTGTTGCAGCAGGCCAACCCATTTCCTTAATCATTCCACCATAAGCAGCGCCAGCACCATGACCACCGCACATAGAAATAGCACCTGCAGTAATAGAATATGCAGGCTCTAGATCCATCAAACCTCCAAGGAACAATGCCAAGGGGCCTTGAAGCGCACTAATTGTCGCAGCTAGCAACCAATAAATAAGAAGAAGTCCACCACCCGCTTTAATAAGCCTAAAGTCCGCCGACAGACCTACAGTCGTAAAGAATGCGACCATAAATACAGTCTGAAAAGTGGTTTGAAAAGTAACGCTTACTACTCCAAAATACTTTCCAATAAAGATAAGTAACATGAAGATAAAACCACCAACTACCGGAGAAGGAATACAATATTTTTGTAAAAATCCAACTCGGTTTTTAATTGCATTACCAATTAATAAAGCAACAACTGCCAAAGCTAAAGTAACAACAATACCGCAACCAATGGTTAACATGCCATTGTCATTAGTTATGGTAAGGATGTTACCTACAGGATCTTTGTAGTCGCTACTGACTCATTTGATAATGTCAATTACACCTTCACTAGAATCCATTTTTATCCTTTCTGTTAGATTAAATTGACTTGCATATAATAACATATCTAAATTATTTATCTTTATTTAATATTAAATTTGATTGCTTGATATAATAAAGAAAACTTTGGAGGAAAATATGAGATACAGCTACAAAACAACAATGGTATGCGCACCAGAAATTAACTTCGATATTAATGATAATGTAATTACGAATATTGAATTTATTGGCGGTTGTAATGGCAACCTAAAAGCTATAGCTAAACTTGTTGATGGATGAACTGTTGAAAAAATCGAAGAATATCTTTTAGGAAACACCTGCGGAAACAAACCTACAAGCTGCGCAGATCAACTAGCTCGTGCAGTTCGCCAAGCCTACGAAGAATCTAAATAGAATTATTTCACAGCGAAAACTCAATGCGAAGGCCGTCAGGCCAAGCATGCTATGTGGCACCTCCTGGAGGATTCGAACCCCCACCGCTCGCTTTGGACACGAGACAACCCGGTTTTGAAGACCGGTGTGCTACCATTACACCAAGGAGGTGTGCAAGGGGCAATTATATACTAAATTCTTGAATAATTTTCTTTAGTTAAAAGAATATAGCTTTTGAGCAACCTTATATCCTGTAGTACCTATTAACTTTCCTGCAGAACCAGGAATGTTTGTTCCGTAGCACAAAGGCGATTGCATAATTTTATGCTCGAGCTTTATATCATGATTTTTTAGATAAGCTCAAATTTCCTTGCGCTTTGCTTCGGCTTCGTCTGTACCAATCATCCTAAGGAAAACAGTACAAATACACATCATCATAGATAAATAGTTAAGCATATAGCGCCTGAGCTTCGGAGTTTTTTCGAGTTCTTCTAAATTAGTAGCATCAATCATAATTTTCGTAACTTTTAATTGCTGATCAATTCTACCTTTCATGACATCCTCATTAACACTCTGGTCATCACGACCAATAAAATACATATACATATTAGTATCGATGTAATACATTGTTTTAACATGTGGAAGCGGAACGTAAACAAAAATGTTATCTACATAAAAAGTATGTTTTGGTAATTCAAGTTTAATCTCACGCAAGAGATCTGTCCTATAAATTGCCGAATGCATGAGCAAATATTCGCTAATCTTAAATTTCTTAATGTCATCTCAGCCAAACTCGCGACCTTCTGGCAAAGCATCACAGTAATTAATTGGAGTTTGAGAATTTTCAAAAACCTTATTATAAACATAGTTTCCGATGACTAAATCTGTAGCGTTATCAGCATTTTTAGCTTGAAGACGAATGTAGTCCATAATTGGTTTTGTGCCTTCGGTATCTAGCCAATCGTCGCTATCTACAACTTTATAATAAAGTCCACGTGCATTTTTAAGGCCAGTATTTACAGCTTGGCCATGTCCCCCATTTTCTTGATGAATTGCACGAATAATCTCTGGGAATTTCTTCTCCCACCCTTGAGCAATCTCCAAAGTATTATCTTTTGTAGAACCATCATCAACAATTAAGATCTCAATATCATTTTGCGGAGAATTCAACAAAACCAAATTCTCTATACAATGATCCATATATTCTGCAGAGTTATAACAAGGCATTGCAAATGTGATTACTTTATTATCTGTCATTTATTTCCCTAAGATTTCTTTCGAGAGTTTTAGTGCTTTATCAATTATCTGGTCCATATTATAGTATTTATATTCAGCCAAACGTCCAATCGCATAAAAGTTCTTCATGTCGCTAACCAAATTCCTATACTTTTCATAATGAGCATTGTTTTGTTCGTTGATAATTGCATAGTAAGGGATCTGAGTCTTCGGATCATCATAGGACTTACTATACTCACGCATAATTGTCGTTTTATCTGCCTTTTGACCAGTTAAATGCTTATATTCTGTGATGCGTGTGAAGTCCTCACTGACCGTGTAATTAATAGTTCCACAAGGGAATTGGTATTCTTTGTCGAGCGTTTCAAACTCAAAGTCCAAAGATCTGTATTGTAAACGACCAAAGCGCCCCAAGAAAAGTTCATCTAGCGGGCCTGTAAATATAATTGGCTTATCAAAAACTTTATATTGGATTGTAATGTGTTGCAATTTATCGTCTTCCCCGGGACCTTCAAACTCAAGTCCGAAGACACTTTGTGCCTCAACATTAAGACAAACCGTAATATTTTTATGATCCAAAATATTGTCAAAAAGCTTGGTGTAACCATCCTTTGGCATAAATTGATATGTGTCTTGGAAATACCTGTCATCGCGGGAAATGAAAACAGGAACACGCGCTGTGATGGATGGGTCCACTTCTTCAGGAGTTAATCCCCATTGCTTTTCTGTGTAATGCAAAAATACATTTTCATAAACATAATCTGCAACTTCAGCGAGATCTTTATCATCCTGGCTACGAAGTTCATTAATGGTAACTTTAACTTCGTCGCCAAATTTCTTGATCAGCTTATGAGTAAGTTCGTTAGCGCGATCTGCCCCAAAAGCAATCTCCATTG
>JAZUHG010000039.1:0-4846 GCA_045641605.1 Phoenicibacter sp.
TTTCCAATTTTATTATTATTTTTCATTTAATAAGTCAGCATCAATTAATGTTTCTGGGAGTGTTTTAAGTCTTCTTGGAGAAGAAATAGATATTAAAGGAATAATACCATCAAATTATTGTTTTAATAGGTTGTTTGAAAATTGCAATGAAATTAAAACTATTTCTGATAATCTTCTTAATACTACTTCTTTATCAGTAGGTTGTTATAGTCAAATGTTTTCTGGTTGCAGTGGACTTAATTCAATTCCAAAATGTTTATTACCAGTTTTAAAATTGACTGATTATTGTTATAGTCAAATGTTTTCTGGTTGCAGTGGACTTAATTCAATTCCTGAGGATTTGTTGCCAGCAGACGAGTTGTCTTATTGTTGTTATATGTTTATGTTTAATCGATGTACTAATCTTACTTCAATTTCAGCAGGTTTATTGCATGCAAAAAAATTAGCCTCATGTTGTTATTTGGGTATGTTTATTGATTGCTCTGGTCTTATTTCATTATCAGATAACCTGTTGCAAGCTGAAATTACATTTTATAAGTGTTATTATGAGATGTTTAGTGGTTGCACTAGCCTTGCTGAAATTCCGAATAATCTTTTGCCATCAAAATCTTTAGCAGATTCTTGTTATTTTCAAATGTTTTATGGGTGTTCAGGACTTACCTCAATACCAGAAGGTTTGTTGCCTGCTGAAGAGCTTAATAATAGTTGTTATCATTCTATGTTTGAAGGCTGTAAAAATTTAGAAAAAGCGCCAAATTTACCAGCAGAAACTTTAGGACTGTCATCTTATGATCGTATGTTTTATAATTGCGAAAAGCTAAATTATGTTAAAGCAGATTTTTTGGAATGACGATGAAATTGCACGAACGATTGGCTTAGTGGAGTCTCCTCTAACGGTACCTTTCTTTGTAAAAATAAATTGTGACCAACTATTTATCGTTCGGCAACTACAGCTCCTGAAGGCTGACAAATAATTCCTGAAAATTTGATGACATTTTCTACAAGCGATACTTCTGCCACGCTTTCGTATTCGCTGAATTTTAGCACGCCGAAAGATTGTTATTTATATTACTCAAAAGACTTAGTTTCATGAAGCCCAATTGATACATCCGCTGTTGTGACTAAAAAAGAGATTGTTAGTATTGGCAATTTAGAACATTTATATATGTCTGGCGGAAATTCCGAAGGACTTAATTCTGATACTTTTACATTAAATTTCACGTGTGAAGACAACTTGCGTATTGATGGAAGCATAATGGCGCTGCTTGGTGCGGACAACGACACCATACCAAACCAGAATTGTTTTAAGAGTTTATTTGAAGGTTGCACTGGTCTTACACATGGGCCTTCTATGCCTGCTACAAACTTAAAAGAATACTGTTATGCAAATATGTTTGAAGGTTGTACAAGCTTAATTAAAGGCCCATATCTTCCTGCAACCGAGCTAAAGGACAGTTGCTATATGGAAATGTTTAGTGGTTGCTCTAGCATGGAGTCCTTAAAAGTTGATTTTGTAGATTGATTCGAAGATTCAAGGTGATTTTCTTTTGATAATAAACCAACAAAAAACTGATTGGCAAATACGAATCTTCAAGTTGATGTAACCAAAGAGTTTTTTTGCCCACCTGATTTAGATATTACTAGCAATCCTGATGAAAGTCACGTGCCAACTTGGTGGACAGTTAAAAAAGATGATGTTATTGAGGCTGAAATAACAGGAGTAAATACAAATTATGATGCTCAATTACATAGCATTCAGGTTAATGTAACTACTATTGGAGAATTTGTGCCACAATATAAGTATGGCGATGATAATTGAAAAACAACTAATTACGAATTTAGTGAAGTTGGAACGTACACTGTTTATGTAAAAATTGAAAAAGAGAATTATCAGACTTTTGAAGGAAGTGCTGATGTTGTAATTAACAAGAATACCGAAGGCCAGCTTAGCATCGTTGACTGCACTAAAACTTATGGCGATGATGACCCGAACTTCGAAGTTTCTGCAAGTGGTTTTGTTGGTGGATATATTCCTGCCGAGGGACGGGACTTCGTTGTTTTTAGAGATAAGGGCGAAGATGTAAAACCAGCAGGTGAGTGATATACAATTCATGCTTATTGAATTAACAACAATTCGAACTTTGAAATTGCCCCCGCCGAAGGAAAGATGACAATAACAAAGGCAAACGCTACGCTTGTTGCCGAAGAAAAGTCCAAGCTTGATAACTCCGAAGACCCTACCTTCACCGCACATATGAATGGTCTTGTGCATGGTGGCGATGTTTTGGACGCCTCGCATTACACAATTACAAAGCAGCAAAATGCCGACGGATCAATTTCGCTTTCTCCAGCTTTAACTGCTGAGGGACAGCAAGCATTTTTGGGAAATTATAATGTAACATATGAATCTGCCTTGTTAAAAACATATACAAATGACGAAAAAGTAATTGTTGTACCAGAATATATAAATGTTCCTGGAGAAAGCTCAGAAGCGGGTATCGCTCAAACACAAATAAATAATTCTAATGAGGAAAATAAAGAAAAGACTGCATTTGGAAAAACAAATTCAGATAATGATAACGAATCTGCTAACGGGACTAATTTAGCATTAACTTTAAGCTTAATTGCTAATGGCTTGCTTATTGCGTTTGGGATTATTCTCTTTTTAAAATTCAAAACACGTATCTTCAAATAAACTGCTAAAATAGACCACTGCAAATTTATTTCGGAGAGAAAATTGGCAAAGTGAAAATTAAAAGCTAAACCTGTCGAGGTAGAAGAGAAAAAGCGTAAGTTTATTCCTCAAAAGAAGGAAAAAACTGAAGAAGAACTCGAGAAAATCGAGGAGAAAAAGCTTAAAAAGGCCGAAGACAAGGCAAAAGCTAAAGAGAAACGTGCCGCTGCAAAGGAAAAGCGCAACAAGAAATTTGCAGCTAAGAAAAAGAAATTTGACAAAAAGGTTAAGAAGTTCAAGAAGTCTAAATTTGTAAATTTCTTTAAACGTGCAGGCAAAGTAATTGCTGTGCCATTTGTATTTTTAGGTGGACTTATAATGAAGGTCCTTCCTAAGCCAAAAAAGAAAGCTCCAAAGCTAAATTCCGTAAAAGAAAAAAGAAGCTTCAAAGAAGTCTTCGCTGATAAAAGAGTTAAAACAATGAGAAACCGTGTTATCGGCATTGTGGCGATGTGCGTTGTTTCTTGTGTTGTTGTTCTGGGCGTTTTTAAGATTGCTGGCGCTCTTGAACTTAATGCTGGTTATGCTGCTCAAACTGGTGACAAACTTTTTACCGAAGAGGAAGTCACAAAATACATCACAGAGCAAACTTACTATAAACAATATGCTAAGAACTTGTCTGGTTGGAAGCAATACCTAAGTATGTATGGCTTGACTCCAGAGAGTTTCCGCAAGCAGACTATCGAAGACAAGTTCGCCCATGATGAGCTTGTGCGTCTTGCATGTGAGCACGAAGGCATCGAGGCTGACGAGGCTGAGATCGATAAACACATGGCAAGCTTTAAGGCTAAGTATTCAAGTGATGCAAACTACAATAAAGCTCTTGAAAATTCTGGCTATACAGAGGAGACTTACCGTGACAATGTTCGTCAAACTATGCTTGAAAAGGCCCTAATTGCTAAGGTTATTACAGTTGATGCTCCAAGCGATGACGATGTAAAAACATATCTAAGCAGTTATTCTTCTGCTTATAAGGATGCTCGCAAGAGTTCGCACATCCTTTTCGATTCAAAAGACAAAGACAAGGCTCAACAGGTTTTAGACCAGATTAATGCTGGTTCGCTAACTTGGGAAGCTGCGGTTGGACAATATTCTATCGACGAAGCCACAAAGGCCAACGCGGGTGACCGTGGTTGGGATAAAATTGAGAGCTTCTCTACCGATTATAACTCTGGGCTTTCTGGCTTAACTGCTGGTCAAGTTAACTCTTCGCTTGTTTATGACAGCGAAGGCATTCATATTATTAAGTGTACCGAAAAATGGGATACACCAGAGAAGATCGAAAGTTTAGACGGTGTTCCACAAGCTATTATCGAGGAGTGCCGTACAAAGAAGAAGGAAAGCAACCAAGCAACCGAACTCAAAACTTGGTTAGAGACCTTCGCTAGCGATAATGGTTACGAGACAAAAGTCTTCCCAATGCCTAGTGGTCTACCATATTATGTAGAAGTTGATGCAAAAGCCAGCAGTGGCCTAAGCACTTCTACATCTACAACTAATTAATACTAAAGAATTTCTAGAGATTCTATTAAATGTCAGGCTTCATCCAAATTTGTGTTGGAGCCTGATATTTTAATAGAATAGCCATTTGATGCATTGGCAGTAAGCACAAAAGAATTATCGCTTGGTTGAATTAAATAAAATCCATGATCATTAATATCCATTTGAGAAATTTGTCCAGTGTAGTTTAATCATCCAGCATGTTGTTTTATTAGATTTTCGGCGTTCATTGTGGAATCGTATTCAACATCAATAGTTGCGTTATTCTTTGAATTCTTTATTTTTATATTAACGGAAGCCTGTGAATCTGCATATCAGTCATCTGTAAAATAGACCTTGATACAGTTAAGTTCAGCAGTTTTTAAGCTTTGTTTTTTTGAGACTTCTGCTTTTTCAGCTTCTGCAACAAGTCATGTTTGAAAACTTTTACGTTCCATGATAGGTATTTGAATTGTTTGTACAATTTCTTGGTCGTTATTGAAAAATAGTAAGGACACTTCTTCGTCGTTTAATAGGTAATAATATAAACTGACACGCATTTTTTCATTAGAATTAAGTTTAACATCAAGATTTTGAAAATTCGATTCGAAGAAATCATCTCGTTGATTAGAA
>JAZUHG010000040.1:0-32749 GCA_045641605.1 Phoenicibacter sp.
TACAGCAGCCACAAGAGATTCGAAGACATTTTCAAGAGCACTCTTCAGTCCTATAATTCCAGTGCTTTGCTCAGATTTTCCAAATATAATCAAATCAGAAAGGCCTAAGTCCTCTGCAATTTTTGCGAGATTCTCACCAGAAACAATCGCAACTCGCATGTGCGTCATCTTTCCTTCGTCCATATCTTCGTATTTCCTGAAAATTGAAACAGACACAATTGCTTCTAAAATAGCATCTCCCAAAAACTCAAATCTTTCATAAGAGTATTGCAATGAGCAACCTTGAACTGCAGAAGGGTGTGTTAATGCTTGAAGCAAAAGGCTCTTATCCTCAAAGGTGTATCCAAGTATCTCCTCGGCTTTTGCAAGTCTATCTAGATGATCATTAATTTTGATTGGATTTTCCACTACTTAATGCCAGCCTTCTTAATCTCTTTTTCTATTGCTGCCACTACACCCTTCCTGGCGATGTTGGCAGTGCTTAAAATACCATTACAAATTGCTTTCGAAGACGAATTCCCATGCCCAACACAACATGCACCTTTTACACCGAAAAGCAATGCAGCGCCAATACTCTCTGGATCAAGATCAACTACCATCTCTTTAAGCTTTGGTTTAACAAGCAAGGCACCAATCTTAGCACGTAAGCTACTTGTTAGCTTTTGCTTAATTTGAGACATCATCATTTTTAAGGTGCCTTCCATAGATTTCAAAACCACGTTTCCGATAAATCCATCTGTAACAACGGCGTCGAACTTGCCGTTAACGATATCCCTACCTTCGGCATTTCCAGCAAATCCCTTAAATTTATCTTTCAATAATTTATGGGTATCCTGTACAAATTGGCTACCTTTTGTGTCTTCTTCGCCAATATTAAGAAGTCCAACTTTAGGGCTTTTCTTCTTGTTTACAGCCTTGCAATACGCAGAAGCCATTATCGCAAATTGCAAGAGATTCTCTGGTTTGCAATCTGCATTAGCACCCAAGTCACAAAATAGTGTCTTTTTGCCAGGCTTTGACGTTGGAATGCCAGTTGCAAGCATCGGCCTCAAAACACCCTTGATCCTGCCGGTAACTAAAGTAGCAGCTGCTAAGCAAGCCCCTGTGTTTCCTGCAGAATAAAAGCCATCGGCCTTTTTGTCTGCAACAGCCTTACACCCTTGTACAATGCTAGAATCTTTCTTCTTTCTAACGGCCATGGCAGGATGCTCGCCCATTTTAATTTCTTGCTCGCAAATAATAGGCTCACACCTGTCATTTTCCTCACAAAAAGGCTTAACAACCTTACCTGGACCACAAAGTAAAATGTTTAGATGATTGTCTGCTTTAAGCGCCTCTTGAACGCCATCAAGGACCACTCCTGGAGCTTTGTCCGCTCCAAGTGCGTCCACAGCAATAAAAACTTTCCCGCTTGACATGCGAAAAGACCTAATTTCAAATTATTCAACATCTAAAATTTCACGTTTGTTGTAATAGCCACAATTTGGGCAAACGTGGTGTGGAAGTTTTGGCTCACCACACTGAGAACATGTTGATTTACCTGCTACTTTTACTTTGTCATTAGCACTTCTACGAGCTCTAGTAGCACTACGACCTTTTCTTTGCTTAGGTACTGCCATTAATCTCACCTCAGTTTAGCTTAAATTAACCTAATTAACGTAAGCGATATTCTACCAAATTCCAGGTAAAATTACACCAAAAACTAATTAAAAAAGCTAAAAGATGCTGGAATATTATCAATTAAATCTTGAGCGTTAACAGAAACAAGATGGAGTTTTTCTGAAGCAATATTAGCGGCCTGTGCATGAATATTAGTCGCCAAAACGCACGCGTCAAAGTCGTCTACTTTTTGCTGACAACAAAGCCCAACCAAAATACCAGCCAAAACATCGCCGCTGCCCGCTTTTGCAAGGGCTGGGCTGCCCTTTTTCATCGCATAAATAGATTTACCATCACAAATAATTGTGTCTTGCCCCTTTAAAACACAAATGCATTTAAGCAAATTTGCTAGGTCGCAAGCAGCTTTCATCATGTCCTTATAAGTGATTTTTGAGTTCAAAATCGCCTCAGCTTCTCCTGTATGAGGAGTAATAATCGTCTTAAATTTGCTGTGTGACCTTGCAACAATAGCGTCTTGAACTTTTTTATTGACAAGCAAGCTCAAAGCTCCACCATCAATAATCACACTGGACTTTGCATTAAGCAAAACCTTCATCAATAAAGCCTCCGCACTAACATCGCCCGGCACAAAACCTGGCCCAATTACTCAAGCCGATGGGTGCTTAGAGACCCTTACAAAATCAATATCTCCACAAGATGCAACAGGAATGCTCGGCGTATTAGCCGCTAACATTTCTGTAAGGCTTTTGTGGGTAAACAGTTTTGTATAACCGCTGCCAGACCTCTCTGCTGCACACGAACATAATATAGCGGCCCCAGGATAACTTTTACTTCCGGCCACAACAAAGGAAGTTCCGCGCGTATATTTATTAGCGTCTTTTGAAGGTAAAAAGACAAGTTTAGAAATATCCTTTTTTGAATATTTAACAGATTTAATTTTGCTCATCAAGAATTTTCTTTGCTTCTTTGAATTGCTTTTTTAGCTCAGCCATTGGGTCAATATTCTTCCTTAGAACCTCGCTTGGGAAAGAAGATTCTTCGGTAAGGGCAATAGCAAAACCAACTGCTTCGGTATTGGAAAAAGAAAGGGATATTGGAATATCTTTAACACCCTGTTCTTTAGAAAGCTCAAGGGCTCTCCCGCTTAAAACCACCGAAGGCTTACCCTTTTCGTCATGCACGACCTCAATGTCTTTTGGAGAAATGCCTTCCGCAAAACCGCAGCCCAAAGCCTTTAAGACGGCTTCTTTTGCAGCAAAATGCGTGGCGTAATGTTCGATATTACGCTTACTTTTATTACAATAATTTATTTCGTCAGTGCTAAAAGTATGCTCTACAAAATTTGGAGTTCTCTCAATTATTTCTTTCATTCTAGAAAGATCAACAATGTCAACACCTAAACCAACAGCGTTGTTATCTTCAATCTTTTTTGGGGTATCTTCAGTCATTATTTTTTCTCTATAATATTATCTGGAGACTTAAATATAGAATTTTCAGGAACAAATCCCCTAACGCAACTTGTTGGATAAACCATAGAGTTTCGGCCAATTACAGTTCCTGGATTCAAAACGCTATTGCATCCAACTTCAACATTGTCTCCAAGAATAGCTCCAAACTTACGAAGACCAGTCTCGATATTTTCGCCATCTTTAGACTTAACAACAACATTGCTTTTATCACTCTTTAAGTTAGAAGTTATTCCACCAGCTCCAATATGAGATTTGTAGCCAATAATAGAATCACCAATATAGTTAAAATGAGGAGTTTGCGAACCGTTAAATAAAATCGCGTTTTTCAACTCACAAGAGTTACCTACTGTAGCACCGGCACCAACAATAGCGCTTCCTCTAATAAAAGCACATTGCCTAATTTCAGCGTCTTCGTCAATAATTAATGGTCCGTTTAGCGAAGCAGAATCAGCAACCTTTGCGCTCTTCGCAACTCATATGTCATCGCCAATTTGTTTAAACTTGTCTTTTGAAAGGCTTGGACCAATCTTTAAAATAAAATCTTTAATACCGCAAAGAACCTCTCAAGGATACTCGCATCCTTCAAAAAGTTCTTTGGCGATAGTTTGTTCTAAATCAAGTAAATCTGTGACTTTAACATTCACGCGATTCTCCTAACTTACGATATGACCACATTTATCCATGGCATCAATTATATCGTCAACGGCTTTTTCACAAAGCTCGTTTGTGCTTGCCTCAGCCATAACTCTTACATAAGGTTCGGTTCCGCTAGGACGCACAAGTACCCTGCCGTCACCCTTGAGTCGCTCTTCAGCTTTATCAATAGAGGCAATAACAACTTCGTCAAGCAAAGTTTTTTCTTTATCATCAACCGTAACATTCTTTAACACTTGTGGGTAAACTGTCATTTTTGAAGCGGCTTGTTCCATGTCTTCGCCAAGCTCCAATAAAGAATCAACAGCAAGTAAGCTTGTTAGCATACCGTCGCCTGTTGTTGCATACTTACTAAAAATAATATGACCCGATTGCTCACCACCCAAGCAATGACCATTTTCGGACATATTCTCGTAAACGTACTTGTCACCAACAGCGGTCTTTTCGTATTTGATACCCATTTCGTCAAGGGCTTTATACAAACCGAAGTTACTCATAATGGTTGTGACCAAAACATCATTAGATAAGTTTCCTTCGTTTTTAAGTCTTCTTGCACAAAGCAACATAAGCTGATCTCCAGAAACAGGATTGCCTTTTCCATCACAAGCAAGACACCTATCTGCATCACCATCGAAGGCAAAGCCCATGTCATAGCCATTATCTTTAACATATTTACAGAGCGAATCAAGATGAGTAGACCCGCATTCTACATTAATATTAACCCCATTAGGGTCATTATGAAGTACGTGCACATCCGCACCAAGATCCCTAAACAACTCACCCGCGAAATTACTTGCAGACCCGTTCGCGCAGTCAAGGGCAATCTTAAGACCGTCAAACGAATGAGACACACAAGATTTTAAATGATCTATATATCTGATGTGTGCACTGTGAAAGCCCGAAGACTCACCTATTTCATCATTTTGAGCTAAAACAACTTTGTCTACACCAGCATCAATATAATCTTCACACTTCTGGGTTGTTTCTTCATCAAGCTTCTCGCCTTCACAATTTAACACTTTAATGCCATTGTCCTGGTATGGGTTATGGCTGGCAGAAACCATTATTCCATAGTTAAAATCATACGATTTAGTAACGAAGGCAACTCCCGGAGTTGGAACAGTACCAAGAATATAAGCGTCGGCACCGGCGGAAGTTATTCCTGCAGCCAGAGCGTTTACAAACATATCGCCACTTTGTCTGGTGTCTTGACCGATAACAATTTTATTTTCCTTTTTAGCCTCGCTAGCAGCTAGCTGGCCAAAAAAAGAACCGATTAAAAAAGCATGATTGGAATTTAAGTCAACATTGGCTTGTCCACGAAAGCCATCCGTACCAAAATACTTTCCCATATTATCACTTCCAGAATTAAAGCAACTTAGCAGCGTCTTCGTCAACAAAAATTGTGACGTTTGGATGTAGCTGCAATACAGAAGCAGGACACATAGGATCAATATCGCCATAGACTGCATTTCTGATAGCCTCAGCTTTGTTTTCACCTATTGCCATAAGAATAATATTTTGAGTATTCATAATGGTTCTCATTCCCATACAGATTGCATGTGTTGGAACCTCATCAATATTGCCGAAGAACCTAGAGTTTACTTGACGTGTTTCTTGAGTTAGCTCAACAACATGAGTAAGGCTGTCAAAAGATGTTCCTGGCTCATTAAATGCAATATGGCCATTTACTCCAATACCCAAAAGCTGAAGATCGATACCACCAGCTTGAGCAATGGCCCTGTCATAAGCCAACAAATCTTCAGTACTTGTTCTAAATCCATCAGGAACATATGTATTTCGAAGATCGATGTCTATATGATCGAACAACTTCTCCTGCATAAAATACCTATATGATTGAGGATGCTCTACAGGTAGCCCACAATATTCATCTAAATTAAAAGTTTTAACATTTTTAAACGATACTTCCCCGTTGTTGTTTAGGCGAATTAGCTCCGCATATAAATCTTCAGGGGTTGAACCAGTAGCTAAGCCAAGCACAGCATTAGGTTTATTTTGGATAAAGCTAGCGTAACCCTGTGCGGCGGCTTCGGCAATTTTTTGTCTAGAATCGACAATGACTTTCATTCTTACCTCCAATAATTGCTTCGTTTTAACTACGTTATCTGGACATTATATCATTTTTTTATGCTATTATACTGCCTACTTAAAAAAGGAGATTTCATGTCTGATGAGTGCGAAAAAGAAAATTGTGGGTCTTGCAACCATGACTGTTCCAGCTGTGAGTCTTCGGATTCTTGCGGCCATAAGCCACCAGAAAAGCTAGTTCCTAATCAAAATTCGAACATTAAGCATGTTATTGGAGTTGTGTCTGGAAAAGGTGGTGTTGGAAAATCTTTGGTATGTTCCCTACTTGCCTCAAAGCTTAAAAAAGCTGGCCATAATGTTGGAATTTTAGATGCAGATGTCACAGGTCCAAGCGTACCAAAGCTCTTTGGTGTTGGCGGTCAAATTACTGCTACCGAAGACGCAATGAACCCTGCAGTAGAGAAAAACGGAATCAAACTAATTTCTGCGAACTTGATTCTTGATAATCCTGACAGCCCCGTTGCTTGAAGAGGTCCAGTTGTATCAGGTGCAATATCTCAGTTTTACAACATGACAAACTGGGGCGATATAGACTATTTACTTGTAGACATGCCTCCAGGAACCTCCGATGTCTTCTTGACCGTAATGCAACTTTTACCAGTAGATGGCATAATTTGTGTGTCTACTCCCCAAGATTTAGTTGAGATGATTGTTGGTAAGGCCATCAATCTTGCACGTATGATGGACATTGAAGTTTTGTCCTTGGTTGAAAACATGTCTTATTTCCAATGTCCAGACTGCAAAAAAAAGCATGAAATTTATGGCAATAGCAAGGCTGACGAAATATCTAAAAAGTATGGTATTTCCGCAATTGATAAATTGCCAATCGATCCAAATTTTACAAAATTGTGCGACGAAGGAAAGATCTTCGACGCAAATACAGATAGCTTGCTAAACGAAGCCTTTAAGGTTGTAGAAAAAATTAATGTGTAAAAATCACGAAATATTGTTCATGGAACCAGACTTCGTCCCTCTAATTTGAGGAAGCGAATCATGGGCGATTTCTGCATACAAAGACGCTTCGAGCATTGTTCGCTCTGGCAACTACGAAGGCAAGGAACTTCGAAGCCTGTGAAGCAGCAATCCGGAGCTTTTTGGTAATTTAGCGAACAAAGAGTTCCCCCACCTAATAAAAACTATCGATGCAAAGATGGATTTAAGTGTTCAAGTACATCCCGATGATGCTTATGCACAAAAAGTTGAGGGCGAAGACTACGGCAAAAAGGAGTGCTGGTTTGTTCTTGATTGCGACAAAGACGCCACAATAATTATTGGTCATAAATGCTCAAATAAGGATGAAATGCAAGCTTGCATTCAAAATGACCAATGAAATAAGGTCCTTAACGAAATCCCTATTAAGCCCGGAGATTTTTTCCTTATCGAGCCCGGAACAATTCACGCAATAAAAGGTGGAACCAAAATTTTAGAAACACAGCAAACAAGCGACTTGACCTATAGACTATATGATTATGGTCGATTAGAAAACGGCAAGCCTCGTGAGCTACACATCAGCAAAGCACTTGATGTAATTGACTTTTCTGGCAAGGATGTAACCAACAATAATTTCAGCAATACTAAACAGGTAAAAACCTTAATGTGTAAATGCGACAAGTTTAGTGTTTACCTTCTAAACATAAACGGCAAAGAAAGCTTCACTCAAGACCAAAGCTATTTAAATTGTAGCGTGATTGAAGGAAGCGGCAAAATTGACGGTCAAGAAATCGTAAGTGGCGACAGTTTCATTCTTCCAAATAATTATGGCGAATTTCAAATTGAGGGAAATCTTAAACTAATAGTTTCGCACGTATAGTGCTATTTAGATTTAGCCATTTTGCTGAAGTCTGCAATATTGGCAAACACCTCTACAAAGGCATTTAACAATTTAAGCCTGTTTTCTTGAAGCTTTTTGTCCTTGTCCATAATCATAACCTTGTCAAAAAACTCATCAATAGGGCCTCTAAGTTTTGCAAGCTCGCTTAAAGCAGCGCTGTACGAATCGTCCTTTAAAGCATTGCTGATGTTTTTTGAAGCAGTATTAATTGCCGAAGATAAAGCCTTTTCTTCGGAGCCCATATTATCCTCGCTATATTTAGAACCGAGCTTTGCATCCCTTAAATTGTTTGCCCTCGCAAATGCAGTTGCGAGATCCTCAAAAGTGCCAGAGTCTTTCTTTCGAGCAAGATCCAATGCGTTTGCTCTAGCAACAAAAATAAGAGGCTCTGCAACCTTAACCGAAGAAACAGCCTCGATCGAGTCATGGTCCACACCAGAGTCCTTCAATGAAACCTTAGTCCTTGTGATAACAAAGTCAATAATCTCTTCGACAACCTTGTTTTTATCAAACTTAATTCCTTGCTTTTTGTACAAATCAAGACTGAAGTTAACCGCATCAACAAAAGAGAAATTCAAGCCTTCTTTCATAATGCTGATAATTCCAATGGCGCCCCTTCTTAAAGCAAAAGGATCCGAAGACCCCGAAGGAACCTGTCCCACGGCAAACATTCCGCATAAAGTATCTATCTTGTCTGCAATAGCCACGCATTTAGCGACATCAGTTGTTGGCACGCCATCCCCTGCAAACCTTGGCATATAATGCTCTTTAATAGCTTGGGCAACAACGGGGTTCTCTCCTGAGCTTTGAGCATAATACGAACCCATAATGCCCTGAACCTGGGTAAACTCTACAACAGCGCCTGTAACCAGGTCAGCTTTGGCTAAAAGCCCCGCTCTTTTTGCAAGCTTAATATCATCTGCCTCAAGCGAAGAATCTTTGGCTATTTTTTCTGAAAGAAGAGAAACTCTTTGAGTTTTTTGCTTTAAGGTGCCTAAAGATTCTTGAAATACAACTTCTTCTAATTTATCAACATAAGTTTCTAATTTGTTTTTCTTGTCTTCCTCAAAGAAAAATTTAGCGTCGTATAATCTTGCGGCAACTACCCTTTCATTTCCGTCGATAATTTGCTGAGCGCATTTTGGATCGCCATTAGAAATTACTACAAATTTATTTGTAAGATTTCCCTTTGCGTCAAACAATGGAAAATATCTTTGATGCATTAACATCGCATCTACAATAATTTCTTTTGGGACTTCCAAGAAAGACTTGTCGAACTCTCCCACCAAACAATTTGGATATTCGCACAAATCAACAACCTCTCTCAAAACCGCCTCTGGAATAACGGCATTAAGCCTTGTTGATTTTTCAATTTCTTTAACCTGCTTCAAGATCAAGTCTTGTCTGTCTTTCTCAGACAAAACAACATATGCTTTTATCAAAGCTGGCAAAAGCTCCGAAGCGTCCTTCAGTTTAATTGGCGAAGGAGCCAAAAACCTGTGGCCGTATGTTACATTTGAAGCTTTAATTCCGGCATATTCAAGGTTGACAACTTCAGAGTCAAACATCGCAACTAGCCAGCGAATTGGCCTAGCGAATTCTTCAGAAGTATTTCCCCATCTTTGAACTTTTTTCCATTTAATATCGTTGATCAAACCAAGAAAAAGTTCCGGGAGAAGGTCTTTGACATTTTTCGCAGGAGTGTTCTTAACAGCGAAGACATAGCCGTCCTTTTCTACAAGATCGCTAACGTCAACGCCCTTTCCTTTAGCAAAACCAATAGCCGCTTGACTAGGTTTGCCGTCTTGAAAGGCGATCTCTGTCTTCGGTCCCTTAAATTCTTCTTTTTTAGCTTCGATCTTTTCAGGAACGCCTTCGATAAAAACAATAATACGTCTTGGCGTTGTACAAACCTTAACTTCTTTATAGTCAAAAAGCTTTCCAGGTTGATTGCTTACGATGTCTTCGACTTGTTTTGTAGCACTATAAAGTTCCGCTGCTGGAAGTTCTTCGGTACCTATTTCAAATACGATATTACTCATCGTCTTTTACCTCAACTCCAACAATATTTTTAAGATAACTTGCACAGCACGCTTTAGCGATTGTCCTTACTCGAAGGATATAGCCCATGCGCTCTGTAGCAGAAATTACGCCTCTAGCATCAAGCAAATTAAAGGCATGCGAACATTTCAAAACATAGTCGTAAGCAGGCAAAGTAAGCCCCTTTGCCAAAACATCTTTACATTCCTTTTCGTATTTGTCAAACTCTTCAAAAAGAAAATCTGTATTAGCAACTTCAAAGTTGTATTCAGAAAATTCTTTTTCGTTTTGCAAGAAGACGTCACCATAAGTAAATTCAAGACCATCTTCGCTTCTAGACCAAACTAGGTCATAAACCGAATTGACGCCTTGAATATACATGGCTATACGCTCTAGTCCATACGTAAGTTCAGCTGGAACTGGCTTGCATTCAAAACCACCAACCTGCTGGAAATACGTGAATTGCGTAATCTCCATGCCATCGAGCCACACCTCTCAACCAAGCCCCCAAGCACCAAGGGTTGGACTCTCCCAATTGTCTTCAACAAAACGAATATCATGCTTATTTGGATCAACTCCAATGGCACGAAGACTGTCCAAATAAAGTTCTTGAACATCGTCTGGCGAAGGCTTTAAGATAACTTGAAACTGATAATAATGTTGCATCCTGTTTGGATTTTCGCCATATCTACCATCTGTAGGACGCCTACAAGGTTGAACATAAGCACACTTTCAACTATAAGGGCCAAGTGAGCGAAGAGTTGTTGCGGTATGGAAAGTTCCTGCCCCAACTTCGTTGTCATAAGGCTGCAAGATAGCGCAACCTAAATTACCCCAATATTGCTGAAGTGTCAAAATAATGTCCTGAAATGTCGGAGCCGATTTATTTACCATAATTATTCCAGCACCTTAAAATCTTCAAATGGTCAATAAATGAATAGGCCATGTCCAATAACAGAGCTGGTGGGAACTGCTCCAAAATATCTAGAATCTTGGCTGTTGGTTCTGTTGTCACCCATCAACCATATGCTGTCCTCTGGAACTACATATGGGTATGTAATTTTTGAACTACGAATTTGAGTTGTTGGCAAACCGTTTACATAGCTTTCGTTTTGCTCGACACCATCGATGTAAAGCTTATTATTTTTTATATCAACAGTTTGTCCGCCAGTAGCCACAACTCTCTTAATTAGAATTCTTCCGCTATTAAGAGGGTCATCAAAAGTGACAATATCTCCCTTTTTAGGAGTTGTAACTTTTGGTGAAATCTTTTCGGCGAAGACCATATCCCCCGTCATTATAGTTTTTTCCATGGAGCCTGATGGTATCTCGTATGCCTGGAAAACAAATTCTCTCAATGCCCAGGACAAGCCAAAAATAAAAGCGATCATCAAAATGAGAACTAAGAAAGTCTTTACTGCAGACTTTCTCTTTTTAGGCTTATATTTTACAGGCTCATTTGCATGTATTGCCTCAATTAAATTTGACGAAGTACGCATTGTCGGGTTGGAAGTTTGAGGATTGTTATTAAAAGGGCTCGAATATGTTCCGTAGCCAGAATATTGCTTGTTTGAGGCAGATACATACGGCTGACTGTTGGCTTGATTATTATACTGAACTGGATTTACTTGAGTCTCTGGACGAGCAAAAGTTTCTTCTTGCTCATGTATAGTTTGCGAGTTAGCAATTTGTTCTTGCTCCTTCACTTTTCGAATTAGAGCCTCACGTATATCTTCAGACTGCTTCTGTGGTCCCAAAGGGATATTTATGTCTTTTCCGCTTCTAGCCATGGCGCATATAATACTACTTATCCAGCAAGTCTGGACGATATTTTTCTGTTCTTTTTAGGCTCATTTCATGTTTTCACTCTTCAATTTTAGCATGGTCTCCGCTGAGCAAAACCTCCGGAACTTTCATGCCTCTAAAATCAGCCGGTCGAGTATATTGAGGATGCTCAAGAAGGCCGTTCACAAAGCTTTCGTCATTTGCCCCGTCTTCGGCACCCAGAACACCAGGAATCTTTCTAACAACAGCGTCGATAATAACCGCCGCAGCCAATTCACCACTTGTAAGGACATAATCTCCAATTGAATATATTTCGTCAGCCAGCGTATAAGCTCGCTCATCTATGCCTTCGTAATGGCCACATACAAAAAGCAACCTATCTACCTTAGCAAGCTTCTTTGCTTCTTTATCGTTAAAAGCTTTACCAGTTGGACTCAAAAAAATAGTTGTAGGTCTATCCCCATTAGAAGAGATTTCTTCATGGGCCTTAAAAATAGGTTCACACATCATTAACTGACCTGGACCGCCGCCGAAAGGCTTATCGTCGGTTTTTTTATGCATACCTTGCGCCCAATCTCTTAAATTATAAGACCTGTAGTCTAGAAGATTTTTTTCTTGAGCTAAACGCATCATTGAAGAATTCATGATCGAATCAAACATCTCAGGAAATGTAGATAGAGTCTCAACTAACATTTATTCTCCGTTTAACTCTTCAAGACCCTTAGGCAGGTCCATTACAATTTTGTTATCTTTTTGCACTTTAATAAACTCATCAACAAGCGGTATTAAAAGCTCTTTTTTACCTGAACTTACCACCAAATGCTTTTGTGCCGAAGTCCCCGCGACATCTTTAACCTTGCCAATAAGCCTGTCGTTCAAATCAAAAACTTCGGCTCCTAACAGTTCAGCTTCTAAACCGCTTGAAGTCCCAAATATCTTATTCGCAACATCAGCTTTTATCAACAAAGACTTACCTACCATCTCGTTACTGTTTTCTGGGAGACCCTCTTCAAAACAAATATTAAGCTGGTTATTTTTTTTCGTAACGATCTCGCATTCAGAAACCTTAAAACTTCTAGGTAAATCCACCTCCGGACTAACAATATAGAGATCTTCGCCGACAAGTTTTTTTAACGAATCTTCCATTAAAAAAAATCTTGTAGCTAAGATAGCCACAAGATTTCTGTTGTTTTTATCAATCTTGACTATGTCACAAAAATTAGCTCAGTTTTGCATAGAGCTTAATTATTTATCTTCTTCGATAATCTCAACCTCAACACGTACGCTGTGTTTTGCTCCAAGAGCACGTGCTAATGTGCGAAGTGACTTAATTGTGCGACCTTGACGACCAATAACTTTTCCAACATCTTCAGGATTAACCTTGATGTCGGCGAAAATTGCATAGCCTTCGGTTGCAGATTCGTCATCTTCTTTGCGAACATCAACAACCAAGTCATCTTGATGGTCAATAAGTTCAGTAATGCAAGAAGTTAACAATCCTTTGACGCTATCTGTCAATTCCATAGTGCTTCCCTTCCTTTCATTTCTTACTGAACTAAACGCGTCGCATATATACCATTTACATTTAGTCCCTGGCCAATATTATTTATTCTTCTCAATGAGCTTAGCTACAGTATCACTGGGCTGAGCACCATTCTTGATTCATGTATCGATTTTGTCCATCTCTAGTTTTACAAATGGAGGCTCAACGCACGGGTTAAATCTACCGACTTCCTCGATAAATTTACCATCGCGACTGCGTCTTTGATCAGCAACTACAATTCTGTAGTAAGGTCGTTTTTTAGAACCGTGTCTTGCTAGTCTAATTTTTACCATTTTTCCTCCGTTTTGTCTCGTATACATCATAAATCTTAAAGTTCGGGTATTATACAATAAAAAGAGACAATTTCTATAAAAAATTTAATTTATCCGTTAATCTCGATAATTTTATCTTTTTCCTTAACTTTAATTCCTTCGTCAACAGGCGTAACGCTATTCATCTCATTGGTATTTACAACTGTTACAAACACAGAAGTTTTGTGACCAGTTTTCTCCAAAACAGCAAGATCTACCTCACAGAGCGTATCTCCAGCCTTGACTTCATCACCATCACTAACCTTAGCAATAAAACCAGAGCCATTAAGTTTTACCGTGTCAACACCAATATGCACCAAAACTCCAGTGCTGTTCTTCGACATAATGGTGTATGCGTGCTTAGAACCCGAAACACTTGTGATTTCTCCCGCGACTGGAGCCAATACCTTAACTTTAGTTTTTCCATCAGGCTCAATTGCAACGCCTTCGCCCAAGGCTTTAATAGCAAAAGCCCTGTCTGCACTGTTCTTTAAGCTGGTAATCGTACCTTTAACAGGAGCAATAATAGTTTCTTTGGCAGCTCTCTTCTGGTCTTTTGACTTAGTAAGCATCTTCTTTTGCTCTTCTTCAGAAACAGAAAAGATGGTATCAAGATCAACGATTCCAAGTTTCTCGGCAGCTTTAAGAGCTCTCATCTGAGCTTTTTGCTGTGGTGTTCTGTAGTCAAACATAATGACCAAAACAGCTGAAATAGTAAACGCAACCGCGATAGAAATTGCATATACCCAAACCTGATCAAATACCGGAATGGTTAAAAGTGAAGTAAATGCAAAGGCTTTTGTTGTAACACCAGCCGCTGCGCTTGATGGAAATAAAAAGCCAAGCACAGCAATTGTAATGCCGCCGGCTGCACATCCTGCAAGGAGCCTTTGATATACTTTTTTGTAGCGCAAATGTATACCATATAGCGAAGGCTCGGAAACTCCTCCCAAAAACCCAGCTGCAAGGGCGCCACCTGCAACACCACTCATTTCAGTGTCTCTTTCACGAATAGCGTGTACCAAAACACCAAAAGTACAACCAAAACATGCAAAATTCCAAACACCCATAGGTCCTTGAATAAAGTCATAGCCTAGCTGGTCAATGTTTAGCAACATGAGAGCATTTAGCGGCCAATGAAGACCAAGCGGAACAAGGAACGGGTATAACAATGGAATTACAAGTGCAAAAATAAATGGCGCATACGAATTAAGCATGGACAATCCACTTCCCAGTAAAGAACCAGCAGCCAAACCAATTGGTCCTAAAATAAATGCCGTAACAGGTACCATAATAATCATTGACAAAAATGGAACAAAAACCAGTTGTACATTTGAAGGGATAATCTTCTTCAAAAATTTATATAAACAAGCAAGACAAGCGCTCATCAAAAGAGGAACAAAAACGTTTGCTTTATAGTTATTTAATAGTAGCGGAACTCCAAAAACGATGGTGTAATACGCAGTACCATCCTTACCAAGCAATGGATTTTCCCAGGTAAACAAAGAAGATTTGGCAGCTTGTAAGCCTGGACCATTGGCCGAAAATACACTTGCGTACATATCTGGAGTAAGCAATGCCAAGAATTGCGGAGTGAACAAAGTTAACATGCAAACTGCGCCAACCCAAGGGTCAACTTTAAGCTTCTTACAAGCATTATAGGCAATCAAGATTGGCAAAAAATAAAATACGCTTTGAGCAATCGCATTTAGGAAAAGTGTCGATGTAGTATCTGAAGCGTCATTAATAACTCCAAAGCTAATCATTAAGTTTAGACCGGCAATAATTAAAGAAGCACCAAGTAAAACACCGATAATAGGTCTAAACGAATCAGATAAAAACTCAAAGAACTTGTCAGCTGATTGATTCTTTCCTTTAATTTTTGCACGTTGCTGCGCCTTGACTTCGGCGTCGGTCATTTCTTTTTTGTCTTTTCCTGCCGAAGACGAATTGCCGCCCTGCTTCTTATTTAATAATTCTTGGATCTCTTCATAGATATCAGCAACTCCGCCACCAATAATAACTTGATAAGCTGTGTCGCTTTGAGGAACAACACCCATAACGCCTGGTATGGAGTCGACTTTTTTATCGTTAATGATTTTTGCATCTTTTAGAGTAAAGCGGAGTCGTGTCGCACAATGAGTGAGTGACTCGATGTTTTGTTTGCCCCCAACTTCTTCAATGATACGCTCAGCTGTGTTAGCCATAATATCCCCTTTTGTAAACATGTAGCAGTGCTAGAAAAGCACCGGACAATTATAGCATAATTATTTGTCCGAACTAAAAACTATGACAGCATCTTTACGGCAGGCATCTAAGACTTCTAAGCAGGAAAAACTGCGATTTATGTATTGCTCGCAGCTCTCATGATCTACTTGCATTATACATCTAACAAATTCAGAGAACTCATGGTACATTCTATGGTGTGTATCTTCAAAGTTCCTATCTTTAACATCGCCATTGTTAAAAGTGATTTCGTACTTATAGGCCCTGCTCATAGAACTCGGAAGATGAATGCTAGCCTTATCGCCTTGAATGCAAATATGCCTTGGTGCATGCGTAGACTTAGAGGCAATGCAACTTGCTTTAAGATCACCATAATCCAAATAAGCAACTCCGCTTACGTCAATAGAGTGAAGGATTGTGGCTTCGTAGCTAATGGACTTTGGCATGCCGAACAAACCAATCATCAAATTAACGTTATATACATTGATATCCATCAAAGCCCCACCACAATTTTCTATATTAAGTGCTGGTGCAATATCCCCTTTAAGAAACCTATCATACCTGGATGAATATTGCGAAAAATTACACTCAACAACATGAATATTGCCAAGAGACCTAAGATCTTTTTCGAGGCTCTTGTACGCCGGAAAATAAAATACCAGCGAAGCCTCAAATATCATTTTATTGTTAGCTTTGGCAACGTCCCAAATTGCCTTCGCCTCTTTAAGATTTGTCATAAAAGGCTTCTCAACAATCACATGCTTGCCTGCTTCTAAAGATTTTTTAGCATACTCAAAATGGAGGTTGTTTGGAAGTCCCACGTAGGCCACTTCGGTCTCCGAAGACAAGGCCTCCTCGACATCATAGTAAGCACCAGCAAGATTAAACTTCTCAACCAGTACATCGACATTATCTTTATTTCTGCCGCAAAGAAAAACTTTGTCGAAAGGCATCTCGTCAATACCGTCAAGAAAATCATTGACGATCATACCTGTTCCAAAAACTAGAAGGTTCATCTAAATTAAGCCCCCAACCTGAAATACAATAAAGGCGGCCATCCATGCAATTGCGCATTGGAAAAAGACTATAAACAAAGCTCATTTTCAGCCAAGCTCACGCCTTGCAGCAGATATTGCAGCAACACAAGGTGTATACAGCAAGCAAAAAGTCAAAAACGAAGCTGCAGCCAGTGGCGAAAAAGTCATGACGATCTCTTGCGCTCCTGCAAAAAGAACACCCATCGTAGCAACAACGCTTTCTTTCATCATCAAGCCACTAATAAGAGAAGTGACTAAACGTCAATCGCCAAGCCCAAGAGGAGCAAAAATCGGCGAAATAAAGCCAGCTATACCAGCTAAAATACTATCATTGGTCTCGGTAATATAATTCAAACCAAAATCAAAACTTTGCAAGAATCAAATGACGATGGTCGCAATTAGGATGATTGTAAAAGCACGTTGTAAAAAGTCCTTGCACTTATCCCAAAGCAAATGACCAACATTTCTAACACTAGGCAACCTATAATTTGGAAGCTCCATAATAAATGGAACAGGCTTAGACTTGCCTTTCATAAACAAAGCAACAATAATCCCAATAAGAATTCCTCCCAAGTATAAGGCAAGCATAACCAGGCCGCCTGTCTTCGGAAAAAAGATATTTGTGACAAAGGCATAGATAGGAAGTTTCGCCGAACAGCTCATGTACGGAACTAGCAAGATTGTGATTTTTCTATCGCGCTCCGAAGGCAAAGTCCGGGTTGCCATAATTGCCGGGACGCTGCATCCAAAGCCAATCAAAAGCGGCACAATACTTCGTCCCGAAAGACCAATCTTTCTAAGAGCCTTGTCCATAACGAAGGCGATGCGTGCCATATATCCAGAATCTTCCAAAATAGAAAGGAAGAAAAACATAACAATAATAATCGGCAAGAAACCAATAATCGTGCCTACCCCAGCAAAAAGTCCGTCCATAACAAAGGATTGAACAGCCTCACTAACACCAGCACTTTGCATAGCATTGCTACAAACATCAGCCAAAGCGCGAATACCAATTTCAGTAAGGCTTTGCAAGGCTGCCCCCACAACATTAAAGGTCAACCAAAATATCAATCCCATAATTAATACAAAAGATGGGATACCTGTCCACTTTCCAGTAAGAATTTTATCGGCAAGTTCACTACGCTTACGCTGAACACTTGGCTTACCCTTAATAACGCTAATCTTACAAACTTTCATAATATATCTGTATCTCATATCAGCTATTAAGGCACTTCTATCCAACTCACACTCTTCTTCCATATGTTTTAGGATGTGCTCAATGGCTTCTTCGTCTTCTTTATTTAACTTTAGCGTATCGAAGACAAGCTTGTCACCTTCGGCAATTTTTTCAGCTGCAAAACGCACTGGAATAATATGTTCATGATGCTCGCCTTCTTTGCATTTGCAATGATCTTCAATAATATGCATTATCGAGTGTAGTGCGCGATGGACCGATCCTCCCTTGTCGTCAGCAGCACAAAAGTCCTGATGTAGCGGCAACTCTTGGAACTTAGCAATATGCATAGCGTGGTCGATAAGCTCATCAATACCTTGATTTTTAGCCGCGCTAATAGGAACAATTGGAACACCCAAAGCATTTTCTAGTTTATTGACAAGGACAGAGCCTTCGTTTTCGGCCAGCTCGTCCATCATATTTAGCGCAACAACCATCGGATGCTCCAGCTGCAAAAGTTGCATTGTTAGATACAAGCTTCGCTCAATGCTTGTTGCATCAATAATGTTGATTATGCAATCGACGTCATCAAAAAGAATAAATTCTCTGCTGATACGTTCTTCTTTGGAATATGGACTTAAGGAATATACTCCAGGCAGGTCAGTAATCTTAGTGTTTTTACGGCCTTTTATTACGCCATCTTTTCTGTCAATTGTAACTCCCGGAAAGTTTCCAACATGCTGCGAAGACCCGGTCATCGCGTTAAACAAGGTAGTTTTTCCGCTATTCTGGTTTCCAGCCAAAGCAAAAGTTAGAGTCTTGTCTTCGGGTAGTGGATTTTCGTGTTTCTTATTATGAAAACGACCAGGCTCACCATAACCTGGATGAGCGGTCTCGTTAATTAGCTCATCTTGCATAAAGTATTTGCATTTATGGTCGCAAAGCGCGCATTCTTTACAAAAGTCGAAGATGTCGGTCTGCACAGCTTTTCTGTCCGACACTTTTTCAATTAAAACCTTTTTAGCGTGATCGTTTCTGATAGCAAGCTCATAACCGTGAAGCGAAATCTCAAGAGGGTCTCCCATTGGAGCTCTTTTTGTAGCCTCAACAGTAGTACCAGGGATAAGACCCATATCAAGAAGGTGTTGACGCTCTTTGTCGCGCCCCCCAACCTCTATAACTTTCGCTCTGTCGCCTATTTTTACATCGTTTAAATTCATCTAAAAAATTTTAATTTTTTTGTATTATATTTGCCAAATTATACGATAATTCAGGGCGAAAGATTAAAGGTATTTAAATTATGGAAAATATTTACAGATCAGACAAAATTGAAATCTCGTGCGATCAGCTTGGTATGCTAGGAAATAATGTTTTCGTTATCGCTAGCGGAAGCGAGCAAGCACTAGTAGACCCGGCCTGCAACCCCGATCAAATCCTAGAGATGGTAGACAAAAAGCTAGACAAAATACTTTTAACTCATTACCACTGGGATCATGTACGAGCTTTAGCTAGCGTTTGCGAAGCAACGCATGCAAAAACCTATGCTTCGGCACTAGATGCTCCCTTCATAGAAGACCCAGAACAAGCACCATTGTATCGAAAGACAGATCCCTGCAAAATTGATATCAAACTTAAAGACGGAGACGAAGTTGCAATTGGCTCTACAATCTGAAAGGTTATTGCAACTCCGGGCCACACTCCAGGAAGCATTTGCTACTACAGCGACAATTGCGGTAAAGAGCCTGTTCTCATTTGTGGCGACGTTCTATTCCGCTGCTCCTGCGGCAGAACAGACTTCCCTGATGGTAGTGAACTAGATATGCGAGATTCGCTCGCAAAGCTTTCTGAACTCCCAGACAACACGATTGTGCTCCCAGGCCACGACCAACTAACAACGATAGAGCATGAAAGAAATTTTATGCTACAATAAACAAGCTACAATCTAAGGAGGAAAAATGATTAAAGTAGGTGTTGCCGGTTACGGCACTATCGGAATGCGTCTTGCAGACGGCGTTGCTCAGCAAGACGATATGGAGCTAGTTGGAATTGCAGATCTAGCCCCTACTTTGGCACTTCAAGCACTAAAAGAAAAGGACATGATTGGTGCTAACGGTGTCGAATACAAGCTCTATCTTGTCGAAGGCGCAGACAAAAATGCTTTCGACGCAAAAGGAATTCCAGTAGCTGGTTCTTTTGAAGAGCTTTGCAAAGAAGTTGACGTTATGTTGGATTCTTCTCCAGGCGGCGTTGGTGCTTCTAACAAAGAAAAATATTATGAGCCATTGGGAGTAAAAGCAATCTTTCAAGGTGGCGAGAAAAACGAAGTTGCAGATGTATTCTTCCACGGATATGCAAACTTCGAAAAAGGTGTTGGCCAAAATTACTTAAAGCTTACATCTTGCAACACAACTGGTCTAATCCGTGCAGTTGATTGTCTAGACCGTGAGTTCGGCGTAGAGAAAGCTGCTATTACAATCGTTCGTCGTGTTGCTGACCCAGGTGATTATCATCGTGGACTTACAAACGCATTAGAGATGGACAAGGCTCCGAACCATCAGGCAATTGATCTTATGACAATTATGCCTCATGTTAATGCAACAGGAATTTTGATCCATACACCAGTTACTCACGGCCACATCATCACTTGTGTTGTACGTGGTAAAGACGGCAAGAAGATTGGTGCTAAAGAAGCTCTCGCAGCTTTCCAGGCACATCCTCGTATCCGCGTGGTTAATATCGACGAAGGATTCAAGGGCAATGCTTCCCTATTTAAATATGCTCGTGACCTTGGCAATCGCCGTGGTGATATGTATGAAATTGGCCTTTGGGAAGACAGCATTGTCGAGAGCGGCGACGACCTAATGTTTGCTATTAACATTCCTCAAGAAAGCGTAACAATTCCAGAAACTATGGATGCTATTCGCGCTTGCACAGGTCTTCAAACAACTCGAGAAGAAGGTACAGCCGCTACAAACAAATGCTTAAACATTGGCGCTTTTAAATAAGGAGAAACATGAAATTCGAGATCAACGATTTAGACGATTTTAATTTAGAGGGCAAAACTGTTCTTTGCCGTGTTGATATGAATCAACCTGTTAATCGCGAAAACGACACGCTTAACAGCACACACAGAATCGAAGCTTGCGCCCCAACCTTGAAAGAGATTTCAGATAAGGGCGCTAAGCTTGTTGTTTTGTGTCACCAAGGCAGTGACATCGAATATCAAAACTTCTACTGCACTCGCCCACATGCAAAGGTTCTAACTGAACTTTTGGGCAAAGAAGTAAGATGGATTGACGATGTTTGCGGACCTTACGCTCAAGAACAAATCAAAAGCCTTCAAAACGGAGAAGTTATCCTTCTAGACAACGTTCGCTATTTGTCTGAAGAAATGACTCTTTTCGAAAATAAATTAGGACTATCTCAAGAAGAGCAAGCTGAAACTTATTTGGTAAGAAAGCTTGCTCCTCTTGCTGACCTATATGTTTGTGATGCTTTTGCTGCGGCTCACAGAAATCAACCTTCCCTTTGCGGTTTTGAGCATAAGCTCCCTAGCGCAATGGGACGCCTTTTTGAAAAGGAATATGTTGTAATTTCTGAGCTCATGAGCAACCCCGCTCGCCCATGCACATTTGTGCTTGGTGGAGCCAAAATTGCCGATGCCTTCATCATGATGGACACAGTACTTGGCAATGGCACTGCAGATAAAGTTATCACGGGTGGTCTTGCAGGCCAAGTTGTTTTGGCTGCTAAGGGCATCAACATCGGTAAATCGAATCTCGATTTCATCGACAAAAAAGGCTTCACCGAATACATTGATGTTGCCAAAAAGCATCTAGATAAGTATGGAGACAAAATCATAGCTCCCGTAGATGTTGCGTATGTCGAAGGCGGCAAACGTGTTGTTGTTGATCTTGATAGCATTCCAGACGATAAAGATGTTGTCGACATCGGAGATAAGACTATTGAGCTTTTCGTTAACGAAATCATGAACTCTGCAACAGTATTTGCTAACGGCCCAATGGGTGTCTTCGAAGAAGAAGTCTCCGAAACCGGGTCAAAAGCAGTCTACGAAGCCATGGGCGAAACAGAAGCTCATACCGTTGTTGGTGGCGGAGATTCTGTAACTGCTGCTAAGAAGTACAACGTTACCGACAAACTCGGTTATGTGTGCACAGGCGGCGGAGCTCTCATTAGATTCCTTACTGGAGATGTACTTCCTGTTGTAAGTGCATTACGTTACGCTACAAAAACTTTTGGTAACGAAAACTAGAGAGATTTCGATTATGTATTTCTCAACGGCTTCGCGGAGTGCACTTATGCGGGCAAGCCGCCTGCAATAAATAGGCGCTGCAGGGGTTTCGAAATATCATAATCGAAATCTCTCACTTACGAAACGAACACTTAAGGAGAGCCAATGATCATAAAATTCGGATATGGAAATACAACTCAGGATGTCGATATTCCTGAAAAAAATCTCCTAGCGTCTCTTAAAGCAAACCCCATAAACCACGAATTCTTAGGCGTAGAAGCTGTAAAACATGCACTTGATAACCCTATAGGGAGTAAACCATTAAGAGAATTTGACTTATCGGGGAAGAAAGTCGCTGTCGTAACTAGCGACATTTCGCGTCCGCTTCCCTCCTGAGACATTATGCCTTCTCTACTCGACGAGCTTTACGCGGCTGGAGCTACTCCTGAAAATATTGTTGTTGTGCTTGCGCTAGGCTCGCACAGAAACCATACAAAAGAAGAGATGGAGCATTTGGTTGGTGAGCGCTGCTTCGCAGAGGTAAATGTCGTTGACAGCGATCCCACTGACGTAGTCAGCCTTGGAAAAACAAAAGCCGGCACGCCGGCAGATTTCGACAAACAAGTTGTCGAAGCAGACTTTAGAATCGCCCTTGGCAATGTTGAATTCCATTATTTCGCCGGATACTCCGGCGGGTATAAGGCCCTAATGCCAGGCGTTTCTACACCTTCAGCGATCCAGGCCAATCACAGTAAGATGACTCATCCAATGGCAGTGGCTGGAAACATGGAAGGCAACCCCGTCAGGGACGACATTAACGAAGCTGGAGCGAAGCTCGGCCTCGATTTTATAGTAAATGCAGTTTTAGACGAATACAAAAATATAGTTTACTGCGCAGCAGGGGATGTATACAAAGCTCACGAAAAAGCTTGCGATTATCTAGATAGAATGTATAGATGTACGATTCCGCATAAAGCGGAAATCGTACTAGTCTCTCAAGGCGGTGCACCAAAAGATGCAAATCTATACCAAACCCAAAAGGCCCTTGAGAATGCCAAGTATGCCGTCAAAGACGGCGGAACAATCATTGTGATTGGCGCTTGCCCAGAGGGCTTAGGTAGTAAAAAATTCGAAGAGTGGTTTATGGAAGCTAAAGCTCCTTCAGACCTTATAGAACGGGTTCAAACAAAGTTTGAACTAGGTGGCCATAAGGCAGCTGCCATCGCAATGGTCCTCGATTTCGCTGAAATAGATCTTGTCTCAGAAATGGATGATGACTTCGTCAAAAGCCTATTCATGGAGCCTAAAGCTTCTGCTCAGGAAGCCCTTAATGACGCCCTTAAGAAATATGGAAATGATGCAAGCATCATTTCAATGCCATACGGCGGCGCTACTCTCCCTGTAATATAAATATTCTTATAGGATTCTGAGTATAAAAGAAAATAACCACAAAACAAAAGGGAGTAGAACAATAACAGCAATTCCCATGATAAGAAAAGCAGCTCCCATTACCATGAGAGGACCAAAAGATATAAGCGTGTCACAGCACGAGATAATAACTGCATGTTTGTAATCTTTAGGAATCTTTTTCAAAATTTTTGATCCAATAAAAATTAACACTGCAAGAACCGCAAAAAATAATACAAGAATAACAATAAAGTTGAACATGGGCATTTGATTCTGAGTAATTGTAATTAAAATACCAATAATCAGCAAAACTATTACACACAAGAACGTTGCATAGGATAAAGCAAGAAGGACCTTAGGCAAAACCTTCATAAACTTATACAAAAATCCTCTTTTTGTAATCTTAAGTAAAATTTTATCCATAAAATAAGAAACCCATTCACTAGCAGTAAGAAAGACAACACTCGGGATGACGATTACAGCTTGTCACCACACTGATGCAAGAGACCCATCCCCCATATTAGCCATTTTATATACAAGAGGAACAAGAATTAACGAAATGACAGCAATGACTCCTGAAACGATAGATATAATCACTGCTTTTTTTAATTGTTTGCTATCGCGATCTTTATTGTCTTTTTTCATAATACTCCAAAAATCTTTTTTTATTGTCTAGCACCACACTCGCTACAATAGTAGTAGTCAACTACCGGTTCGTCCCACTCTCTGTCAGTAATAACGATGACTTTTTGTGTTGTTGGTGTTGCAACACCACATGTGTTACAAGGTCCTCTATATTCGTATAAATTGTGACATTTCGTGCAATAAGTGTGGCTTTCCTTATGTGAGTCTATATGATGTACAGAAGTATAGTGTGCTAACCAGGTATGTGTATGTCCAGGTGTGGGTGTAGGTGTAGGTGTAGGTGTAGGCTCAGGTGTGTCGCCACCAGGTGTAACGGGGGTAACAATATAATTTCCATTAGCGTCCTGAGTAATAACTACCTTTTGTCCGTCAGGAGTAGTAACTTCCTCGCCAAGAGCGATTTCGCCAATTTGGTTTAACTCCTCACTTGAGATAATTCCGTCCTGTGCGAATTCCATAGCCTTATAGGTATTATTCATTTTGTAGTATTGATAGCCGATAACACCTACGATAGACAATGTGAAAACTCCACAAATAACAGAGGTAAATACTTTGTGATTTTTAATTGTTTTGATTAACTTTTTCATTTTAAGCCTTTCTTAAAATTGTAGTTTATCAAAAAAAAAAAAAACGCAAGTCCACCAGGTAATTGTATTAAACAGTTGTAAATATTTGAGGTGTCGTCTCAAGTGAGAGAGATTTCGATTATGATATTTCGAAACCCCTGCAGCGCCCAGATCTTGCTGGCGAACGCACGATGGCATACCGCGAAGCCGTTGAGAAATACATAATCGAAATCTCTCTAACTTACCTCTTATTCAAAACTCTCGCAAGAAACGGAACGATAAGTCCAAGAGCGAGTAGGCAAATCGGGATCAGTGCCTTCGTTAGGCATATGAAGATATCTGGATCTATGATCTGCATAACAATCGAAGACGAGGTTATGAGGAAGCATCAGCATCCTACGCAAAATCCAAGCTTCTTATTCTTCACGAAGACAAAGCTATCCCCTGCAGGCCTAATCTTCTTAAAGCCAGCCTTAAGGAACATAAATGCAAGAAACGCGCATAAGTTAATGATTGGACTACAGATGGAGTTGACTTCAAGCATCCAGCGAATAAGCCCATCAACGTTATCGATGCCGAAAATTGGTAGTAAACAAATTGCCGAAACAAGTATGCCTTCAACCAAAAGTCATACAGGATATGCGCCATATTTGTTTTTCTTTAGGCTAGCTCTAGGAAAGTACCTATCGTCAGAAGACTCAACAAGCATTCTGATTGGTGCATCGATAATGATCATGGTAAGAGCAATTTCACTGACAAAACGAAGCGCAGCAAAAATATACATTAGAGTATTGCCTAGACCAAAGAACATTCCAAGCTTTTGAAAAGCAATAAACTGTCCGTTGGTGATAAAGTCAGCACCCATCTCTTCGCCGTTTGGACCAAACATGATACACATTGCCAAAACACCAAGAATGTTAATAACAATGATGAATATAATTATGGTGACAATTCCCTTAGGGAAATCTTTAGCAGGGTTCTTCATTCTGGTGATGTAAGGACCAACCTGTTCAACACCAGCACAAGCGAAAATCAAGATCGATAGCGAGGCGACAACTCCCAAGTCGGCAGGCAAAAAGGTAGAAGGAGCCATGTCTATGCTGTAGCTCTTAACATTAGCTGGGTCTACATTAAAAGCAGGAGCAACAAATGTTAGCGCAATAAAGATCATCGCAAAGACAATCATTGACATACCGCCGATATTAGACAACAAATGAACAACACGAAAGCCCCTAAAAGCAAAAGCCCATATCGTCAAGAATATTAAAGCCGCTATGACCTGAAAAAGAACAGGATCCAATCCACTGACGTCTGGCCCCTTAAACAATATTCAATTAACTGAAACAATCATATTGATAGGACGTTGAGATAAGTATGGAAGTAAAACGACTCAGCTAATTCAGCCAACAAAATAAGAGCTATTTGGACCAATTGTTTCTTTAACCCAACCAGAGAGCCCGCCTTCGGCCTTTTTAAAGACCGACCCTAGCTCACCAACAATTAACGCATATGGCAAAAAATATAAGACAAAGACAACAAGCATTACCGAAATGGAATGCGATTGTCCCAAGTAATAATAAGCGTTTTGAATTACGTTAAAATTTCAGACCGTACAAAAACATATTAATGCAACGGTAATTCAAGTTACATTTTTTTGTTTAATTTTTCCACTCAAAATTAATCTCTATTGCTTTTTCTCTTCTTCGCGTAAATCGCAAGTGCAGATATTATAGCAATAAGTATGAGTGAAGTACCGACATAAAAACCAATCTTATTAACTTTAAAAACGAGCGTGTTCTCTTCGTCGTTATATTGATTCATGTATTTGTCGTAAAAAACCATTTGCGGAGTGAATGTTTCTGCTGTGGTATTTCTTTCAGGTCCAAGAGTTAACTTATCATATGAAATTTCATATTTCATCGTGTCGTTATGCTCGGACACAAACCAGGTAAGCTCGTCATACATAGAATTACATTCGGCCAATGTTGAAACCTGTAAGTTGACAAGCCAATCGTTCATATAATTTTTAGCATCTTGGGGTGACTTTTCATAAAGCTCAAGTGCGTGTTTATAGACCTTGTCGTATTCTTCGATAAGATTAATTTCCTTGTTGTGCCAAAAAGCTCGAACTCCTTCCCCATACACTGTCCTGTTTTGCTCCGCCAAATTGGCTAGCCTTGTAAAACAAACTGGTGCAGATTCTTGGTTGTACCACTTAAGCGAGCCTTCGGGTTTCTTCTCTTCAAGATATTCTTTATCTGCATTTGTTCACTTTGAGGTATCTGTATAGTACTTACAAAACTTCGACAAGATATTAGAATACGGTAAAAATACCGAATGCTCCGAAGCCGTATTTGTAACCCATGCAGTTTCTGCAAGCTGCTGTGGGGCTTCGGAATCTATCTGAACAACATGTACAGTAATTTGAGTTTCTGAGCCTACAACACGTGTTGAATCACTTCCGTTAGTGTCTGGGCAATATTCAGTTCCCTCGTATCTATAACGAAAAGCGTTAAACATTTTATCTAAAGAGATTTTTTCGTCTGGAGCAAATAACAGGTCGTACCTTTTATGAGTGTCATACTTTCCTGCAGTTGAGGGACTAAAATAATAGTGCAACATATAAGTTCTCAAATTAGCGTAATCCCACAAACGATCCTTTCCAGAATATGTTTCTGCTAAGGACATATTGCCGTTTTTTAAAACAGCTAGTCCGGCATTGGTTGGCATAGTAAATAAATTTTCTGAATGAATAAAATTATCGGAATCGAGACCAACATATTCGGTTTGGATCATGAATTGGTTTCCGAAGGCACACATCTTGTCGTTCGGAAGTTTTAGAGCACCCCATTGATGACCAGAATACCATTCCATTAACCAAGTTTCTTCCTGGTCTGCAATTAAAACGGAGTGAACTTTTCTAACGCCGTTTTGATCAATAATCTTTCCAACAAGCTCAACGGCTTCCCTTGCGGTTTTACAGCTGGAACAAACAACGTCAGCAAACAACTCTTCTAAAAACCCAGCATCTTTGCACAGTGGATCTGCTTGATAGATTTCCGGGCTACTATAACAAGTTACTGTACCAGAGCAACACAAACCATATTCGTTAGTAGCAACAGCTCCATAGATTCCTGCTTCGTTAGAAGAGTCTGCAGGTGTTGTAAAATACTCGTAAGTTGTATCCGGAAGATTGTACTTAAATTTGTTTTCTGTCGCAGCAAGAACCCTACCTGGTTGATTTTCAAGTCTAGGATGATTTTCAACAACAGCAATGCTGTTTGGTGGATGGCTGTCCGCAGACCTTGCAATAATAGATTTGTTGTCTGTTGTTATGTCTTTACCAGCATAAACACAAGAGCAAGCTTCGGCAATTCCTGGAAATATAAATCCAGATGCCAAACAAATTATTAAAATAATAGAAATAACGAAACTAAATTTTAGCTTCGTGCAATCAAGTATAGCGCTCATCTTCACATCTATCTGTTTGAAGCCATGGCTTATCGTCGAAGTGACGGATCATCCAACATGTCCACATTTGAAAACCTGGTGCAGCACTCTGTGGATGAAGCTTTCCGCCAGGTATTGCAGAAAAACTATTATTTACACTCTTAAAAACATCGTCACCGACAAAACTAGCTCCAAAGCCTTCGGGTCTGTCAAATCGGAAGAAATATACTTCTGGTTGAGGATGAGCATGAGGAAGATACCCAGACCAGTTACCTGGCTTGTTTAGTATCTCCCCCAAAACCATATTACTTTCTGGTTTATGCTCATAATCAAAAATTGTGTTTACTCACCTGTTGGCTACATCGCCAAACTTTCCTGGATATCCGTTAGACCATGGCGAATCCTCAGGAACATAGAACTTGCTTTCGAATTCTTTGTCATTGTGAGTTGCTTGAATCAGCACTTCGGATTCTGCCTTTGCAACAACTTTAATTGCGCGGCCGCTACATACATGTACAGCCCAAGAGGCCTTTTCGAAGACATCTTTTCGTTTTGCGCTAAATGGACCTTCGAAGCTTCCGCCAGGTTGATCTGTATAGAAGAAATCAATTTCGCCGCCAAGAAGAAGTGCAGCCACCTCTTCGCCGTCGCGACAAATCTCAAACTCTTCCCCAGCGTTTAGCTTCTTGACGAAGATGTCCATCATCATTTCTGCATAATCACCCTCATATTGAGTAATTTGCATTACATTGTTATTATCATATTCAGGATACCCAAAAACTTTTGACATATTAGTAAACCCTCGCTTGTTTTCTGTGTTCCATTACATCTTTAGCGGCTTTGCGAACGCTTGCCTTCTTCGACGTTGTGGCGATTCCAACATTTCACCATGCGTCATATCCATCAGTCATGGTCTTTGGAATAACCTTCAAATCAATCAAACAAGGAAGCTTTTGCTTTTTAGAGTCAGCTAAAGCAGCCTGGAACTCTTCTATAGTTTTTGCAGTGTATGACTTAAATCCATAGCCTTCTGCAACCTTTGCATAGTCGGTTAAGATTAAGCCACCAGTGTTTTTCTTGCCATCAGTATAACGGAACTCTGTAGCAATACTGCCAATGCCATGACCCATCTCAAGATTGTTAATACAACCAAAACCACAGTTGTCAAAAACAACAATTGTTACTTTTTGCTTTTCTTGTAAGATGGTTTGCATCTCGGAGTTCATCATAACGAAGCTACCGTCACCAACAACAGCGTAAACGTCCTGCTTAGGAGCAGCAAGCTTTACACCAAGTGTGGCCTGAACTTCGTAGCCCATGCAAGAATAACCATACTCTGCATGATAAGCATAGCGCTTGTCAGTTGTCCACATACGTTGCAAACAACTTGGCAAACTACCGCCAGCTGTGATAAGGATGTCGTCTTTACCCATAAAGTTACGAAGTGCAACAAGTGCACCAGTCTGAGTTACAACGCCATTAGTCTTTTTGACGAACTCGTTAACAGTTCTTGGGTCACGAGCCTTAATGTTTGGCTGGAAGTTTTTGCCAGTATAATGAAGGTTACCAAGACGCTTCATCTCCTTTTCCCAACCTGCACGAGCATCTTTAATCTCGGTCTTATATTGACTCTTGTACTTAAGACGCTTAAGTTCCGAAGTAACCTTTCGCAAGTTTGTCTTTGCATCACCAACAGCAAATACAGCATCAAGTTTATAAGCATGGTAACGATTGTTATTTAAGCTAACAAACTTAACACCAGCTTTTCTAAACAAGTGCTTCGAAGCCGTGGTAAAATCTGACATTCTGCTTCCAATCGAAATTATGCAATCGGCTTGCTTTGCAATCTTATTAGAAGCCGAAGTTCCAGTAACCCCAATACCGCCTAAGCAATATTTATTACTGCTTTTGCAGGCACTTTTACCGGATTGCGTCTCCGAGAATGGAATCTTAAATGTCTCACAAAACTTCTCGACCTCTGCCCCAGCTTCGGAGTATTTAACTCCACCACCAACAATGACAAGAGGTTTCTTGGAAGCTTTGATGGTCTTAACGACATCATCGATTTCGTATTTGTCCGCAGAAGGACGCGAAATCTTATGCACGCGCTTCTTAAAGAAATAATTAGGATAGTCAAAGGACTCACCCTCAACATCCTGTGGAAGAGCAATGCAAACAGCTCCAGTTTCAGCAGGATCTGTCAAAGTACGCATTGCGTTAATTAAAGCGGTCATAACCTGCTCTGGACGAACAACCCTGTCCCAATATTTACAAACTGGCTTAAATGCATCATTTGTAGTTGTGGTTAGCGAGCTGCTTTGTTCCAGTTGCTGAAGTACGGGATCTGGCTGGCGCGATGCAAATGTATCAGACGGGAAAAGCAAAAGCGGAATATTGTTAACTGTTGCAGTAGCAGCAGCAGTAACCATATTTGCAGCACCTGGTCCAATACTTGAAGAACAAGCAATGATTTGTCTTCTGTTAGATTGCTTAGCAAACGCAATTGCAGCATGACACATACCTTGCTCGTTTCTTCCCTGCATTACGTGTAGGCGTCCAGCATCAGAATCTAGAGCTTCGCCAAGACCAACAGCAATGCCGTGTCCAAAGATAGTGAAGAAGCCGTGTACAAATTTGGTTTCTTCACCATCAAAACTAACATATTGATTATCTAAAAATTTGACAATAGCCTGAGCCGTTGTCATACGTGTAGTTGAAGCCATTATAATTGTCCTTTCGCTTCACGTTCTGCAAGCTCTGCAACAATGTCATCATATTTCTTATCAAGCCTATATAAGAACAAGGTTACTAGAGCCATAATTGCAATGATTAATGGACCAACAAAGTAAATTGTTGAAATCATTTGGATTGTGCTTTCTGGCTGTGCAGCAAAGCCAGCAGTAGAAGTAATCTGCCCAGACCAGTCAAGCAATGCTGGAATTGCAGCAGATGCAATACCTGCACCAACCTTAGTTCCTACAGAACCACCAGCAAATACAAGACCTTCTTGTCTGATATGCGATTTTCATTGTCCAAACTCAATCGCATCTCCTACCATTGCAAATACAACAGCATTTAATGGTGCTAAACCAATTCCTCTTAACGAGCATGTGAGAAGAATTATATTGACATCCATTGGGTTAATCAAGAATACAAATTGAGCACCAAGAGCAACAATAGCACCTAAGAAAGCAGTATTTCTTTTGCCGAATTTACGGACAACAGGAGCACATAAAAAGATGAATATAACCATTGAGATAATTTCAACATCTACAAAAATTGATTGAAGTGTTTCCGCATCAAGGTTAAACCCGAAGAGACTTGCTGTCCATCCAGCTGTATTGCCAGATAAAACATACTTTGTGTAATACTGACCAGCAGTACCAGAAACGCTAAATGCAACACTTTGAATCATCCAAAGAACCAAAACAGCCCAGAAGTATTGGTTGCTGAACAATGCTTTAAGTCCTTTAAGAATAGGTGTTGCTTTTGCTTTTGAAGGATCCTCACGACCAGGAATTACAACTTGCTCTTTACAATTAAAGAAGCAAACCAGCAACAAAATCTCAGCTACGATAGCCCAGACGATCATGATCGTTACCCACGCAGCTTGATCATCACCAAGGAAGTTCTTAACGATTGGAGTTGTTAAAGTAACAGCAATGATTTTACCAATTGGGCTCATACCCATACGAACTACAGAGAGCGATTGCCTTTCCTTCGCATTTCTTGTCATCATCGAAGATAAAGAGCCGTATGGCAAGTTTACTGCGGTGTAGCACACAACCGATACAAAGAAGTATGTCAAGAAAACATACATATAAACTAGAAAATCGTTATCGAAGTGCGGGACTGTAAACAGCAAAACGCATCCTATAGAAAATGGGAATGACATCCACAAAATTCATGGCCTTGATTGACCTCATTTGGACTTCGTTCTTTCGACTATGAAACCCATAATCAAGTCCGAAAATCCATCAAAACATCTACAAATAAGCATAATGGTTGCAACTACAGCACCATTAATTCCAACATAATCTGTGTAGAACAGAGTTAGAACAGCACCAATAGTACCGAATACGATATTACATGCAATATCGCCACTAGCATAAGCAAATCTTGTCCCTCAATTTAAGCGAATATCGCCAACAAGGTTTTTAATATGACCACCGGTCTGAGCCTGGGTCTGACCTTGAGCGACTTTCTCGTGTTGTTTTTGAGCGACGTCTTTTTTTGTTTGGGGCATTGTTCCTCCTAAATCTCTGACATCTTAACTGGACGATGCTCTTTTAGTGATTTAGTAGCAGCAATACCAATACGAACAGCTTCTAAACCGTCAACAACGTTTACAGGTGTATCCGTATCATTTTCAACAGCATCGATAAATTGTTTAATTTCATCTGCGTACGCATCCATATACCTCTCCAAGAAGAAGAATAATGGTTTTTCTGCAGTTACACCATTCTCGTCACTAAGAACAGCTTGAGAAGCAGCATCGTTACCGCATTTAACAGCACCCTTGCTACCAAAAATTTCAGCTTGTTGGTCATAACCATAAGCCGCACGACGTGAGTTACTAATAGAAACTAAAGAACCGTCTACCATTCTCATAGTTACAAGAGCAGTGTCA
>JAZUHG010000041.1:0-38905 GCA_045641605.1 Phoenicibacter sp.
TATTTTATATTCAGTTAAAGATGATCAAGTAGCTAACAATGTTTCTAACAAAAAGATTCTTAATCAATATTGTTCATTATTGAAAGATAAAAGATTGATGCTAAATTGGTCTAAAGTTTCTTATGGAAAATGCAACAATATAGAAAATGAGATAAAAAAATGCGCATATGAAGATTTAGTTGACAATGAGTTGATTGGTTTAGTGAAAGATAATATAAAGCCGTTACAGAAATTTACAAAAACCTTAACAAAAATTAATTTATTGGATGCAAAAAGTTATGAAGAATACGAAACTGCAATCAATAAATCATTTTCATTACCTAAAGTAAATTATTCTCCATCTGAAATATATAATTCGTTTTTGTATAAAGGAAAAGATTTATTTAAAGATGGTAAAGTTACTCGTAATTTATCTTCTTTATTAAAGAATGATACTGCTTTTTTGTCTATTGATCCAAGAAGAATTACCATTATGATCCTTAATACACGCGATGGCGATTTAATAAGAGAGCTTTTATGTAAATTGTTTGCTAGTAGCGATAATAAGGAATGGAATTCTTATTATAACTCTACAAGTATAAGCTATCTTATACAAAGAAATTTTAAGCATAGTGGTTTAATGGATGTTGTTTTTGAAAATAATAAAGAATTGAAATTATTTTATAGTTTATATTGTATAGATGGTTGACTTTCTTTATTAAATGATGAAATTTTCAATAAATTATGTGACATTATAAACTCTGCTGAAGATGATAAAATAGGTTTCATATATTTTATGTTTATCTGTGAGCGTGAAAAAGGTAATAACCTTAGTTCCTATGCTTTCTTTAAAAATTATTTTGATCGCGTTACAGTAAACTTTGATGCTGTTGATGCGTCATTTAAATGCGGTAAATTGCGTTATCATAGATTCTATAAGCCCAAACATTTAATTGATTTTTATAAAAGTGTTAAGTTTTCGGATAAAATTATAAAAAAAGCTAACGAACTAAGGAACAATAACCCTGTTAATCATGCTTCTTCTGAGTTGTTGAGAGAGAATATATATTCTGATGAGATTTTGGACATAATTAAGAGGCTTAAAACTATAATGACAAGTTATATAAAATATAAATATTAGGAACATGTAGGAGGAGATTATGGATAAGAAAGTTTATGAGTTAATTAATGATCAGATTAACAAGGAGTTGTATTCGGCGTATCTTTATATGCAGTTTGCGGATTATTATAAGGAAGAGGGGCTGGATGGCTTCGCTAATTGGTATGAGATTCAGGCGCAGGAAGAGCGCGATCATGCGTGGATTTTCCGCAAGTATTTGCATGAGAATGGCGAGCATGTTGAGCTAAAGGCAATTGACAAGCCAGACAAGAAGTTCAAGAATTTCCTAGAGCCGCTTGAGGCAGGCCTTGAGCATGAGAAATATGTAACAAGCCTTATCAACGACATTTATGCCGCTGCTGAGAAGGTTAAGGATTACCGCGCGATGAAATTCCTCGATTGGTTTATTGAAGAACAGCAAGAGGAAGAAGATAACGCTGAGACATTAATCCAAAAGATGAAGCTTTTCGGCAAAGATTCAAAAGGCCTTTACGACCTAGACCAAGAGCAAGCAGCACGCGTATACAGCGTTCCTTCACCACTTGCATCAGCTGAATAATCAACACCAAACATCAAAAAAGGGTGGAATGCACCGCATTTCACCCTTTTCATTTCCCCAGCAAATAAAATACATAAATTATTCAAATTAATATTCACAAAAAAGAATATTTGTTCTATAATATTATATGTAAATAAAGGCATATTATTATGTTTTGTACTGCGGGAAATATAAATTGCAAGAAAAGCTACGTTATATTTATATCGTATAACTATAGTAAAGTTTGTTATAATATAGTCAATCGATCCCACCAAGCCTCTGCTCGCATGCGTAACATGGTGGGACTTTTGTTTAGTTAGGATATGTCTTGAAACCAGTTAAGCCCTTTAAAACATTAGACGAACAAATTGAAATTTTACTTTCAAGAGGTCTTATTGTTAAGAATAAAAAAGTGGCAAAGAAGTATTTATCTACTATTAATTATTATCGTTTAAGTGCATATACGTTAACTTTAAGAAAAAATGATAAATTCTATAAAAATGTTAAATTTGAAGATATTTTAGAAATTTATTATTTTGATATGGAGTTAAGACATGCACTTATGCAACTTTTAGAAAGTATTGAAGTTTCGATGAGGACGCATATTAGTTATCATCATGGAGAAGCATATGGTCCTTTGGGGTATAAAAAATCAGAGAATTTTGCTCGTATAGAATATCATGATGATTTTTTAAAGAGTTGCAATATGTGTATAGATAAATTTGCTCATAACGAGATTTTTATTAAACATCATAATGATGTGTATGGACGTAAGTACCCTATTTGAGTCATTGTTGAAACATTGACATTTGGTACTTTGTCAAAAATGTTCTCCAATCTAAAGAAAAACATCCAAAAAGAAATAAGCAGGCAATATTATAAAAATATTCCAGTAAGGTATCTTAAAAATTGGCTACATGCAGCTACTATTATTAGAAATATATGTGCGCATCAAGGAAGGTTATTTAATAGAAAGGTTCCTTATGCTATTTTGTACAGCAAAAAGGACAGGAAGATATTTAATAAGAATGACATTCCTGTTGATATTGCGAATAAGACATTATTTGGATACTTACTTAATTTTAAAAAACTAGTTCCGAGAGATGAAGTTTGATATGATTTTGTTGAGAGATTTAAAGGGTTAGTTAAAAAATACCCATTTGTTTTATTAAAACATTATGGGTTTCCAGATAATTGACAAGATTTTCTATAGATTTATTTGTTGGTATAAGTCATCTTTTGTGAAGGCACTAAAGTGGCGGGATTTGTAGTATTCGCGGGTGCCGATGGCAGATATGACGTTTAGCTGTTTGTAGCCAGCATCTTTTGAGATTTCGGTTGCTCTTTCGATGAGTTTGGTGCCGAGGCCGAGGTGTTGGGCGTTGGTGGCTGAGCTGCCGATGTTTGCGACTTTGCCGTAGACGTGGACTTCGCGGATCATGGCTGTGTTGCCTTCGTTAGGTAGGGAAAGGCGTAGGAATCCAAGGATTTTATACTCTGGTGTAACAAACTGCAAGAAGTGCTCTGTGGTGGTTGTGGTTTTGTATTCGATATCATCTAGTTTAAAGTTTTTGATATTAGTTTTGTCTTGACTGATTTCACGGTGGCGGATTTCTTGGATTTGGATGTCTTCGTTTTTAGCGCGAGATTCGCAAACTTCTTCGACGTTTTGACGAAGGTTGGTTTTCTTAACACCTTGTGTGATGTCTGTTGAAGATATGTCTCGCATCATACGGGAAATGCGAGTATAAGCTGGGGTTTTAAGGACATCGTCGACAAGGACATCTACCAGGACATCTTCGCCATATGCTTTTCATTCGCCAGATTTTGCGAGCTTATTAAGACGAGCGCTATCCACAAGCATGCAAGGGTAGAGTTTGATCTCGTCTGGAAGGTAAGCTGGATTTGTGACAAGTTCCTCAAAGTCAGCTTTATCTTTTTCTGGAGTTGAGCCTGGAAGATTTGCCATGAAGTGTGCGTGGATTTTGAAACCGAATTTTCTAAGTAGCGCAAATGCATCTGCGACGAGATCATTTTTGGTTGGCCTGTCAGATAGAGACATCTTTTCTTCGTCAAGACTTTGCACGCCAATTTGAACTTTTGTGCAACCAAGCTTTCGCATGAAGGTTAAGTTCTCTTCATTTACGACTGCAGGTCGTGTTTCAAATACTAATCCTACATTTCTATGCTTGGTTGTTGAGTTTGTCTCTTGTTCTTTAAATACTTCTTCTCAAGTGGCTTTTTGTCATTCACTTACTTTTACTCAAGGGGATTTATCTTTATAGTATTTATCGAATGCGTTGTTATAACTCAATTCTTGTTTATTGATAGAAGATTGGATACTATTAGCTTGAGATTCTAATATTTCTAAGTTATTTGATATACCCGTATTTTTATATAATTGCTCGCGTTGCTCGCAATCAGGAGCGTTAACGCCATTATTTAAGGCGCGAAATAATTCGCGGACAAACCAACGTTGATAGTCATGAGCGTAATCATTTCACGTTCCGCCAAGAACGATGAGCTCAACTTTATCTGTATTGTGTCCCATTTCATGTAGAGCTTTTAAGCGGGCCTGGACCTGCAAGTATGGATCGAAGAAATTACGTTCTGCGCGTTGGCATGCAGGTTCGTTGGATAAATAGCTTTTTGGCATGCGAATATCGTTAGGACAGAATAAACAATTGCCACCACACTTCCAAGGTTTCGTAATAACCGTGATGGTGGCAACTCCGCTTGCAGAACGGGTTGGTTTAACTCGGAGGAGAGTTACAAGAGCGGCTTCCTCGTCTTCGGTGATTTTGAGATTTTTAAAAATAGGGGAATTTGCATCTTTTTCACGCAAATAAAAAGGCAAGAGGTGTTTTTTTGAATAATGGGTCGAGATGTCCCGGTTGCCTTTGTTGTGGGCGCGGATGATCGAGTTTAACTTGTCAGGCGTTACAGTTTTGCCTGCTCGGATAAGGGATAGTATTTCTTGTATTATTGCATCCACGCTGGGTATTGTAGCACAAATGGAGTATAATACCGGCTTACGTCCCCGTAGCTCAGCTGGATAGAGCACACGCCTCCGGAGCGTGGTGGGTAGGTTCAAATCCTGTCGGGGACGCCATTTTGGTATAATATGTGGTTGGCGAAAGGGGAATTATGGCCACGAAAAGAATTAAATTTATTGCTATTTGTGCGAGCGTACTTGCGATTGTGCTTGGAATTGCAGGAATGACTTACAGCCAGGCCGATGCAGCCACTAATAAGCTGCCAACTATTTCGAACACCGTTACAAAAGGTGAGCCTGGAGTTATGACAGTCGAGAACGAAATCAAAACAGCGTTGATGCCTATTGGCCACTGCTTGTATATTTTTGGTGGCGCTTGAAATGCCGATCACGAAGAAGACATTAAAATTTTTGCCGACGTAGGTGCCGGTGAGGAGGCAATGACAATTGGTGTGCCTCAAGTTTGAGATGATTTTTACAAATCGAAAGATGGTACATATGACTGTTGGGCAGACGAATATACATTCCATGACGATGATTGGAAAAATGTTATTCGCCCGCAAGTTATTCACTGAGGTGCAGATTGTTCTGGCTACATGGGTTGAGTTTTGCAAAATATAACTAATAAGGAATTAGGTTTTGGAACAAGGAAAGGTAGTATTGGAACCCAGCCTGGTTGAGTAACATATGCAGAATGAATGGGTTTTGCATTGAACCATTTGGGTTATGGCGAAAGAATAATTAATCCTAACCCAGCTGCTCAGGACGACAATAAAGACCCTTACGTAGAACAAGTTACGTCAGTAAAATCTGATGGCACTTATTCATATGTACCAGGCAATATTTATTCGTTTGGCAACCCTAATGAAGAGGCCGATAGCGAAAACCATTGCTGATTTTGTTTAGGACAGTGCAATGACGGAAGCGTTTTGCTTGTGCATTGCAGCGACCCTGGTGTTTATGTTTGTGGAACTTCGCCAGACCCTGACAATGTAGAGACTGAAGCAGTAAAAATTTCAAAGACTTATATGAAGCGCTACTATTCAGATTTTTATAATAAGTTTGGAGTTAAAGTTAAACTAGGCGGCAAGAATGCTTCAGGCAAAGATACTGGTTATTTAAAATATTCTGAATTCAATTGGAATACTTCTGGGGAAAAATGTTTGTCGGATGATGCTGGTTATAGGGCAAAGAAACCAGCAGAGCTTATGAATTCTATTTTTGTTGAGACTAATGCTACGGCTGATCTTGCTTCCGAAGGCCCAGTTCCAACTGTGTATTTCAATGATGCTTTGACAGACATAGGTTCTGCGACTAATGGACAAATTGTTTATAACCGCGAGTCTGAGGCTGACACAACTGTGGACGTTCACCTTGTTTTGCCTGCTGGGCATAAGTTTGATTCTGTAAAAATCAACGATGTTGAAGCAACGAACTTAGATCCTCAAAGCAATAGGGCGGATTTAACAGTTCCAATTTCAGGCGACTATCAGATTAAGACTGTGGCTTCGGAGATTGTGGTTAATCCTACAACCGAAACTGCTCAAACTTTGGACATCACATACATCGTGGTGGCCATGTTAATATTTACGATTATGTTAAGTGGACTTTTGTTGTTGAGAAAGGAATAATTATGGGAATGTATACTCCAGAATATAAACCGAATGGCAAGGAGATTGCCGTTATTGAGACCAGCAAGGGGACTATTAAGGTCCAGCTAACTGGTAATTTGACACCAATCCATGTTGGGAACTTCGTCGAGCTGGCTAACAAGGGCTTCTATGACGGCCTTAAGTTTCACCGTTATGTTGAGGGATTTGTTATTCAGGGTGGTTGCCCGAATACTCGTGACCTCACCGAAGACGAGGTAATTGCCAAGGCAAACGACCCAATGGCTGGCCTTGGAACTGGTGGACCAGGTTATACAATCCAAGAGGAGTTTACAACTAACCCTCAAAACTTGCATGAGGATTGCAGCCTTGCGATGGCACGCAGCCAAGACCCTAACAGTGCAGGTAGCCAGTTTTATTTCTGCCTGGGTGCACAACCTATGCTAAACGATGGCTACACGGTTTTTGGCCAAACATTAACAGGTCAGGACGTTATTTCTAATTTGCGTGTTGGAGATACCATAAAAAATGTTAAAATAGAGGGTTGCGAATAGATTATTTATGTGGATTTTTATGGGAAGTATTGAAGATGAATAACGCAGTTTTTGAACAAGCGCAACAAGCGTATGAAAGTAAAGATTTTGCAAGCGCATTGGACGGATATAACAATGTGGTTGCGGATCAGTCTTACCCCCTTCAAGCAGGGGAATTGGGCTTAGTTTACCATCAGATGGGCAACTGCTACGTTAAGTTGCAAAATTATTCTGATGCAATTAATGCCTATGTAACTGCCACAACAGACACAGCTTATGTATCTCTTGGCACGGTTTATTACAACTTGGGTATGGCTTACGCTTACATGAATGACTTCGGTAATGCGATAAATAACTTCAATACTGCTATCAATACAGAAAATTACCGCAGCAAGTTTAAGGCTTACACTGCAATGGGCAACGCGCTCATGAAAAGTGGCAAAAGTGCAGATGCAGCTGCTGCTTTTAGAAGTGCGGCGATGGATAACCACAACCCAGATCCAACACGTGCTTTGCTAAACTTGGGTGTTTGCTTCATGGCGTTGGGCCGACCAATTGATGCGGTTACAGTTTATGAGAGCACCTTCCAATACAACATGAAGCCTGAGTTCAAAAACAGGCTAAATGCTAACCTTGGTCAGGCATATGTTGCTTGTGGCCAGATGGAAAACGCCGTTAAGGCTTTTGAGGAATCTCTCCGTGATAAAACTTACAAGCTAAGCGATAGTGCTAGTGTCGATTATCAACGTGCAATTGCTGCTGTTAGCAAGGGCGAAGACAAAACTGCCGCTACGTCAGCACCCGCTGCTGCAGCTGGAGCCGTTGCTGGAGCTGCTGCCGCAGCTGCAACGCCAGATGCTGCCAACGCAGACACTGCTCCTGTGGGTGAGGCACCAAGTGACACATTTGCTAATGATTCTGTTATGCCAAGTGCAAGTGAGCAAGATGCTCAATTTGAACAATGATCTAACAGTGCAAAAGAGGCAGCTTACAACAAGAAAAAGAAGAAGAGCCCAGGCAAAGTTGTATTAATTGTTTTGTTCTTCTTCATTGCTGGATGCATTGTTGTTGGAAGTGTTTTGTTCTGCTTTGGCTTCGGAATTCCAAGCCAGGAGATGGTTAGCAAGGCACTTTTGGCAAACCCAATAGAAGCGAAGAACTGGGTCTTCGATGACCAAATGACCGATGCCGATAAAGATTTCTACGCTGGTGGTGTGGTTCAAGATGCAAATGCAAATGTTGTTGGCGTTACAAGACATGTTAACGATAGCACCGTATACATCACGGGTAAAACCGATGAAGGTGCTGATGTAACTTATAAAATTAAAATGATTCGTAGCTTGATTGGCTGGAAAATCACACGTGTTGAGCTTTCCTTTGCCAGCAACTTTTAAGGAGTAAGTATGGGATTTTTTGACCTGTTTCAAGGATTCGCCGGTGGTGCCAGCACCACACCTGATATGGCTATTGACCTTGGTACTGCTAATACTCTTGTAGCTGTGGCTGGTGTGGGAATTGTAACTAACGAGCCAAGTGTTGTGGCCATCGAGAAAAGTTCGCACCGAGTTTTGGCTGTTGGTCAAGAAGCGAAGAACATGATCAACCACACACCTGATGCTTTTGTTGCTGAACATCCTCTAAAAGATGGTGTTATTGCCGATTATGATGTTACCGAAGCAATGCTTAGCGCATTTATTTCGCGCGCTTTTGAACGACGCTACCCTTGGCAGCCAAAGCCAAGAATTGTTATTTGTATCCCTTGTGGTGCTACATCTGTTGAGAAGCGTGCTGTTTTTGAGGCCGCAATTCAAGCAGGTGCGCGCCAGGCATATTTGATTGAGGAGCCTATGGCAGCTGCTATGGGTGCAGACCTTCCAGTTACAGAGCCTACTGGAAGCATGGTTGTTGACATCGGTGGTGGTACTACCGAGGTTGCGGTCATTTCCCTTGGTGGCATTGTAACTTCAAGTTCGCTTCGTCTTGCTGGTAATAAGATGGACGAAGCCATCGCTAAGCATCTTCGTGAACTTTTGGGAATTAAAGTTGGCGAGCGTACTGCTGAAATTATTAAGATTAAAATTGGTTCGATTTTGCCTTTCGAAGACGGGCACGAGCGTGACATGGTAATTTCTGGCCAGGACATTGTTACACAGCAACCTCGCGAGGTTACCATTCAGTCCGAAGACGTCCGCGATGCTTTGCGTGAGCCAATTAATGAAATGGTTAAAAACATCAAAGAAACATTTAAGAGCACAAATCCAGACCTTGCATCTGATATCATCCAAAATGGTATTTTGCTTACTGGTGGTGGTGGTTTGCTTAGTGGTTTGGACCGCTACCTCACACAAGAGCTTGAGATTCCTGTTTGGGTAAGCGACACAGCTCTAACAAATGTTGTATTTGGATGCCTAAAAGTTTTGGATACTCCTGCTGCGCTTCAGCAAACAATGTCTCATAAATAAAATTTATCTTGAATACGTTTTGGGATGACATAAAAGCTATTATCCAGAGGCCTTTAGTTAAGTTATCTATCTTGATTATTTTGGCACTTGGTCTTTGTGGGATTTATGCAGCAGAGAAGGAAGAAGGCCCGCTTCACATTGTTCAAAATGCTTGCAGAACAGTTTGTACACCTTTGCAAAGTGCAGGTATTGGTGTGAAGGCCGGAATGAGTGTTTTGGCGGACCGTATCTTCGATAACTTCGCCGATGGTGAAACTCTAAGCGAGCTTAAGGCCGAGAACGCCCGTTTAAAAACCCAAATAATCGCGAATGAAAAGTACAAGCAAGAGGCCGAGCGCCTTCAAGCTTTGTTGGGAATTCGTGACCAGTACCAGGCCGAAGGCGTGGGGGCCCATGTCATCGGCGTTAGTGGGAATGCTTGAAACCAAACTATTCTGATAGATGTTGGTAGCCTTGATGGTATTAACGCGGGCCAAACTGTGCTGGGCACAAATGGGGTAATTGGTCAGGTAGACAGCGTTACTCCATTCAGCGCGACTGTGCGTCTTTTGAGTGACCCAAATTCTGGTGTGGCCGTTAAGATTTTAACCAACGGAAGCGATGGTATTTTGAAAGGTTCGCTGGATGGCGTTTTGTACATCGAAGCTTTGGATGTCGAAGACGCCGCCAACGTTGGAGATATTATTGTTACTTCTGGACTGGGCGGAAGTTATGTGGAAGGCCTGGTAATTGGTAGTATTTCGCAGATCATTTCGGGCGATAGTGGTGTAAATCGCAAGATTGTTGTTAGCCCAATTGAGAGAAATTCTACCATCACAGAAGTTTTTGTTGTTAAGGAGACCAACTAATGCGCAACGATAGATCAAATATGGTCATCTACATTGGCGCTTTGGTTGTGCTTGCCTTGCAACTTTTCTTAGGTCCTGTCATTAGCATTAATGCTGTGGTTCCAAACTTCTTGTTGGCCTACACAATTGTTTGTATTGTGATTCGCCCAGAGAAAATGCATTTGACATTTGCCTTCGTCATGGGTCTAATTTATGACCTTTGCTTTAATGGACCTGTGGGTGCGATGGCTTTTGTTATGGTTGTATTTAGCTTTATTGTGGCTAAAATTCTTCTTCGTTTGGAGGAAGTTAACCTAATAATTTCGCTTTTGACCATTGGTCTTTCTGTATTTTTTGTTGAGCTATTCTATGGCGTATTTCAAGCTGCGTTTGCTATAAGCGCAGGATTTATAGACATTTTGGCTTACAGGATTTTGCCCTGCACAATTTATGATTGTATTTTGGCGCTAATCATGTTTGTCATTATGGTTCGCTTAATTTCCGTTAACGAAACTCCTACAAATGTAGGTCAAACATCTAGCAGGTGACACTAATATGCTGATTGGTATTTTAGTAGGTTTGGCTGCCATTGTTGTTTTGACAGTTGCCGCTTTTTTCTTATATTATGCGGTCAATAACAAAAAGGCCAGCAAGCCAGAAACAGCGAAGAAAAGCGCCAAGGTTGACAGCCTTGAAACTATTGGTGTTGTCCCAGACGATCCTTTTAACCCAGATGCTCGCGTAGGTGATGTTAGTGGTAATGTTGAGGCAGACCCTTATAAGCACCTTCGTCAACGTTTCCGCGCTGTGGGAATTTTTGTTGCTGCAGCCGTAAGTATTTTGACTGCAAAAATTTTCTCGATGCAGGTTCTAAGTGGTGACAAATACACAAAACTTGCAAGTGCAAATGCCACGACTTCGATAAAAACTCCTGCACCAAGGGGGAATATCTTCGATACAAATGGCAAGGTTATGGTTAAAAATCGCTCTTCGCTAACCGTTGTTGCCGAAGGCGAGGTGGGTACCAACCATGACACTATCTCGCGCTTATCTGTTGTGCTGGGTTTGCCATACAACGTTGTGCGTAACCGAATTTTAGACCAAAGTATGGGTGCTCAAGGGCGCCGCGTGGTTGCAACCGATGTAAGCAAAAAACAAGCTGCGTATATTTCTGAGCATTTGCCAGCCTTCGATGGCGTAAGCATAGAAAGCCGTACAGTTCGTGACTACCCATATGGTGCGCTGGCTGCTCATGCTTTGGGTTATGCCTCCGAAGTTAGCCAGCAAGAACTTTTGGATGTTAAGGAAGGCCGCGACATTAGTGCTGGGGATGTTGTTGGTAAAAACGGCGTTGAGCAATTTTATGACAGCATGCTTAGTGGGGACCATGGCGAGAGAGTTGTGGTCAGTGATGCAGATGGAAACATCGTACAAATTAAAAGCGAGATTGCGCCTTCTAAAGGCTCCGATGTTTATCTAACAATTAATGCTGCACTTCAATACAAGGTAGACACAATTTTAGCTAAGACCATCGCTCCGGATGGAGTTATGGGTACAGGCAAGGGAAGTGCTGGTAGCGTTGTGGTTATGGATGTCGAAGACGGCTCCATTTTGGCCATGTCTAGCTACCCAACTTTTAAGCCCGGCATTTTTACAAACGGAATTTCACAAGACACTTGGGCGCTTTATAACACCGATAGCTCCCATTACCCGCTGCTTAACCGTGCAATTGCGGGAACCTACCCTGCGGCTTCGACCTTTAAGGCCTTTACTGGTATGGCCGGTCTTACTTATGGTGCTGCTGGTGGTGGACAGAGCTGGTATTGTAAGGGTGAGTGAGACGGCTGGGACACTGGTCTTAAACAGAAATGTTGGCAGCACAGCGGTCATGGTGGTGTTAGTTTTAGGCGCGGCATTGTGGATTCTTGCGACGTTGTTTTTTATGAGATTGGTAAATATTTCTTCGATCATAAAGACACTTTGGGCGATACAGCGATGCAAGACATCATTAAGAAATATAATTTTGGTCAAGCTACTGGTGTGGACCTCGTAGGCGAGGAACTTGGACGTGTCCCTACGCCTGAGTGAAAGGCCGAGTATTTTAAAGATATTCCTACCGAGGCAAATTGGGTAGGTGGCGATAACGCTAACATGGCAATTGGTCAGGGTTACGTGCTCATTACGCCAATTCAGCTTGCGATGGCATATGGCGCAATTGCAACTGGCAAACTTATGAAGCCGCACTTGCTTAAAGAAGTTAAAAACGGTGTTGGCGATGTGGTTGCGAAGTTTGAGCCTGAAGAAGTTGGCACACCCGATGTTGATCCTGCAAACTTGGCTGTTATTCAAGATGCACTTCGTGGGGTTGCTAACGAAAATAAGGGTGTAGCTCCCATTATGAAGCAATTTAATTTGGATTGTGCTTGCAAAACTGGTACTGCCGAAGTTGCTGGAAAGAACGATTTTGCTTGGACTGCTGCTTATGGTCCAGCTGATAAACCTAAATATGTTGTAACTTGCATCATCGAAGAAGGTGGTGGCGGTTCTGGTGCGGCGACACCTGTTGCTGCAGAGATCTTGCGTGCTGCCTTGGATGCTGCCGAAGGCAAACTTCCAGACGAGGTTGCCTACGTTGCAGGAAGTACAGGGCGTTCGGTTAAAATTGCTGCTAACAGTCAAAGGACAGATTAATGGCAAAGCCTAGAGTCTTAGACAAATTAAAGATTGGTGGAAGTGCTCATTCGCGAGATACGATGGGTGTGTCTGCCGTTGATAAAAGTCAACTTAGGAATGTCTATGTTACTTTGCTTTTTGCCATAACAACAGCAATCCTTGTCTTCGGGCTTATAATTGTTTATTCTGCTGTTCAAAACAACGAGGAATATAGCTATGCCCGACAGTTGGTTGGCGTTCTTATTGGTGTGGTGCTTATGCTGGTCTTTTGGCGCTTCGATTACAAATATGCTGCCGAAGCTGTGGTCCCACTTATCATTATTAATGTCGTGCTTATTCTAAGCCCGCATATCCCGGGAATTGGCGTGACCGTTAAGGGTGCATCCTCTTGGATTAAGCTGGGTATGCAACTTCAGCCGGGCGAGTTTGCCAAGATTACCGTAATTATGCTGGATGCTAGTGTTGTGGCGAAGTATGGTGGACGCTTAGATGACCGCCGCGAATATATGAAGAGCCTTGGAATTATGCTTATTCCATTTGTGTGCATTATGACTCAGCCCGACCTCGGAACTGGTTTGGTTTATTTGTTTATTGCTGCTGTTGCTCTTGTTGCCGGTGGTGCACGCCTTAAATATTTGCTTTGGACGCTTGGCATTTTCATACTTGGATTTTTGCTTTTGCTCGTCTTTGATGAGGTCTTTAAGACTGTAAACGAAAGCGGCGAAGTTGAATACCACTTCCTTAAAAATTACCAAAGACAGCGTTTGTTTGTATTTATTGACCCAGAAAATGACACGTCCGACAGCGGTTATAACCTTCGTCAGGCTCAAATTGCAATTGGTTCTGGTGGCTTCTTTGGTAAGGGGCTTATGAACGGGACTCAAGCTGCTTTGAAGTTTTTGCCCGAAGCACCGACCGACTTCATCTTCTGCGTTTTGGCCGAGGAACTTGGTTTTATTGGTGTTGTAATTCTTTTGGGGCTTTATGTTGGATTAATTGTTGTTTCATTAAAAATTGCCAGAGCTACTGACGACTTATTTGGTAAACTACTGGTTGTTTGCTGCGTTGGCATGTGAGTTTTCCAGATTTTCGAAAACATAGGCATGACATGCGGATTAATGCCCATAACGGGGATTCCGCTACCATTTATTAGCTATGGATCTTCGTTTATGATTGTTAATTGTGTAATGTTAGGCTTTATTGGCTCCGTCGCAGTAAACGGGATTGCAGGAAGGCGAAGGAGAATTTCATATGGCTCTGCCCATAGATCCTAAAAAGATTAAAGAAGTTGCCGAAGAGGTTTTGGATGGTCTTGAGGAAGAGATCAACGTCAACGTTTATGTTGACACAACTTGTAACCCTTCGATGATTGACTCGCTTTCTAAATTCTTGCAAGGCGCAGATGAATCTGTCAAAGTAAAGTTTATCGACTTAGACAACAGGGCCTTAGGCCTTGACTACCTTCCAGATTTTGGTCTTATCTTCGCAGGTAGGGATAATTATTCGGTACTTTGTTATAAAGCGCTTCAAATCAAGGGAATTCCTGCTTTACTTATTAGCTTGGACCCGGCCCCTGTTATCGAAGCCTCAAAGACCGAAGCCGTGGCAATCAATACTTCGGACTTTATTTGTCCAGCATATAAAACCTACACTTTTAATGGCCAAGGTGAAGCAAAGGCCATCGATTTTTCGGACTACAACCAAAGCATGGACAAGAGTTTAAAATCTAAGCTTGTCGATTGGATGTATATTTATTCAAACGCTGTTCAAATTTCTTATGCTTTGCATTTTCCATTTTTGCGTCCGGCAATCTCACGCAGAATTATTAATGCCAGTGCAATCGAGAACGCAGGCCTTAGTATGCTTAAGGTTTTACCTGGTATTGACATGCCTTTATGCATCGCCAACCAAATTAAAATGATTCTTGAACTGGCTGCAATTTATGGTTATGAAATTTCTTTGGACAGAATTGTCGAAATTATTGTTGTTATTCTTTCTAACTTTGGTGTGCGTGAACTTTCTAACATGCTTAGCGAACAGACACCTGTACCTAAGTTTATGATTGATGGCCTCTTAGGCTTTGGTGGTACCGAGCTATTGGGCTATGCTGCTCGCGAATATTTCTCTCGCGGTCTTGCAGTGGAAGGTCTTGTTGAAAAATGCAAGAGCTTATTCAAAAGATAAAACCACTCTTAAGAGATGTAAAACATCCTTCCCGCTATATTGGTGGGGAATTTGGTGCGCCTCAAATTGATGCCTCTGCCGACCAACTAAATTTTTGTATGGTTTACCCAGATGTTTACGATATTGGTCAAAGCAATCAAGCGGTTCAAATTTTGTGCAACAAGGCAAATGAAGTTGACGGAATTGCTGCTCAACGAAGCTTTTTGCCAGAGGTCCCAACTAAGGAGATTTTTGAAAAGCATGGCATACCGATGTTTTCGTTAGAAACTTTTAGTCCGCTAAGCGAATTTGATGCTGTGGGCATCACCATTAGTCATGAACTTTTGGCTACTAATGTTTGCGAGACGCTTGACTATGCCGGCATTTCAATTTTTGCGCGCGACCGAAGCGATGGCGACCCAATTATTTTTGGTGGTGGCCCCATGTGGACCAACCCAGAGCCTTACTTTGCGTTTTTTGATGTTATTACAATTGGCGAAGGCGAAGTTGCAACCATCAATGCTCTTAAAAAATTGAAAGAGTTAAAGGATGCAGGCATTAGCCGTGATGAAATTTTAAAGGACATTGCGAAGCTTCCAAGTATGTATGTTCCAAGTATTCACCAAAGCCCCGAAGGCATTAAAAGGGCAGTATATGCAGACTTTCATACAAGCCCCGCCTTCGATGGATGCATTGTTCCTTTTGCCGAGATTGTCCATAACCGCCTGAATATTGAGGTGCTTCGTGGTTGTACGCGTGGGTGCAGGTTTTGCCAAGCGGGCATTATGTATAGGCCTGTGCGTGAGCGCAATGTGAAAAATATAGTGGACTCTGTAGAGAAGGGGCTTACCCAAACTGGGCATGACGAAGTGTCGCTTGTGTCTCTTTCTACTACTGACCATTCGCAAATTGAGGAAATTTTATCTTCTTTAAATAAAAAGTTTAGGGACACAGACACCCGTGTTTCAATTCCAAGCCAGCGGCTGGATTCCTTCGGTGTTGATATGGCTAAACTTGTTGCAGGGAACAAAAAAGGTGGTTTGACCTTTGCTATTGAGGCTGGTACGCAGCGGCTTCGTGACGTGATTAATAAAAATGTTACCGAAGACGACATCATGACAGCCACAAAGGCTGCCTTTGAAAATGGTTGGAACAGGGCCAAACTTTACTTTATGGTAGGGTTGCCTGGCGAGACCGACGAAGACTTAGTTGAGACTGCCAATTTGTGTGAGCGTGTGCTTGCTTGTGCAAAAGATGCAGCTGGCGATACACGCAAACACGGCATTACAATTTCTGTATCCTGCGCGATTTTTGTTCCGAAGGCCATGACGCCATTTATGTTTGATGGTCAAATTTCTATGGATGAGGCCATGCGCAGGATTAATCTTATTCGTCAAAATTTGAAGAGCAAGGCAATCAATTTTTCATGGCATGACCCAAAGACAAGCATGATTGAAGCTGTGCTTAGCCGTGGTGGGCGTGAGTGTAACGATCTTATTTATTCTGCGTGGAAAAATGGCGCGAAATTTGACGCTTGGGATGAGTATTTTGACTTCGATGCATGGACAAGCGCTGCAAAAAGTCTTGGGCTTGACCTTCAAGATATGGCCAGCAAGAGCATCGATTATACAAAATTAGACAAGAATAATTTCTTTGTTCGTGAGAGGATAAAAGCAAGCAAAGCTCAAAAGACAGAAGATTGCAGCCTGGGAAAGTGCCAGGGCTGCGGCATTTGTGATGAGCTTGGGCTCAAGAACCAAATTGCAGGAGAGCGCTAATGGGCATGCCTGTACAAAAATACAAATTGCGTGTTTACTATCAAAAAATAGGCAATGCTGCGTGGCTGTCTCAACTTGAGCTTGCCAGGGCTTTGGAGCATACTGTTCGTCGTTCGCAACTTCCATATTCGGTTAGCGAAGGCTTCGTCCCTCACATGCGAATCTCATTTGGTCCTGCACTTAGCGTGGGGATTCAAAGCCAGAGTCAAGTTTTTGATATTTTGCTTACAAGATACATTGCTCCGGATAAATGTTTGCGTGCTTTAAAGGAGGCAAGCGCAGATGATCTTATGCCTATAAGTGCTGCTTATGTTGACAATAACGATGTCTTTGAGCTTAATGGCCTTAATAGTTTTGAGGTTGAGATAGACCAAAAGCTTGATTCTGTTAAAGTGCCAAAAAGCATTGAGGTTGTTAAGAAAAAAAAGACGAAGACACTTGATGTTGATAAGTTTTTGGATGGGGAAGTTGAACTTTCAAACACCGAAGACTCCACAAAACTTAATTTTAAGCTTAAATTTTTTGAGAATGGGTCTCTTAACCCAGAAATTTTTGTGAAAGCTTTGCTGGAAAACAGTGGTCTTTGTGAGTTTAAGATAATTAATTTCAAAAAACAATAAATTTAGGGAACAAATGTTCTGTTTTGTTGTATGATGCGCTTAAGAGCCAATGCATTGCGCATATTGCGTCCATAAGTCATTCATGAGCTGGCCTAACAATGCAAGATCCTCACTGGATATGAAAGGAGGACTCATGAATACTCAAAAAGAAAGCATCAAAACTCAAAAACTTTTCATGTCGCTTAACAAAATTTCTACTGGCTACAATATTGATGTTACTTGAGCCGTGGACAAATGGCTTAGCGAGCCCACAACTTTAGAGTTCATTCAACTTTGAGAGACCTTACACAACCTAGATTTTGACAAGCGTGCCTACATTAATATATGTAGCGAGGCATTGGGCCTTGGAAAGTCTCCAAGCATGTATGATCTATGCGCAAAATGCCATGTTAAAGGAATATTTTTAGATACAGAAAAGGGGGACGAAGTCTTCGCTCATAAAGACATTGCTATCGATTTTGCATCTTGGGTATCTCCAGCTTTTAGGACTTTTTGCTTGCTGTTAATGCAACAAGATTGGGCTCAAAACGAAGCAGGTTTTAAAAGCGAGGAAGATTTTGTTGTAAGTTCCAAAACACTTGCGCAATACACCCAGGCAAATGCACTCAAAAATTTCCAATCTCAACTTGGCAAATTTGTGTATAATTGCAGTAATGTTTAGCGGGTAAAACCAATAGGAGAATAAGATTCATATTTTTGTTATATTAGGTGCTCTAACTGGAGTTTTAGGTTTTTTGCCTTTGCTTCTTAGCCTCAGGGCTAGCAAAAGAGTTACATCAACTTCAAACTTAGGTTATGGCGCCTTACTCATATTGGGTGTATTTTCCTCGTTAATCATTTTAATTGCAGCTGTTTTGCTGTGCTACTTCTTTGCAAGAGAAGAACTTATAGCATTTGTTTTGTCCGCTGCAATAACGTTAATTTTGTTTGCTTTTGGTTATGGCATCTACACAGTTGTTGGAAGAAACAAAGCAGCCAAGGCAAGAGCAAGCAAAAATGCAAGTAAAGGTAAGGATAAATAATGGGTCCATTAGAGGAATTACCAGAGCATTTAACCGAACTGCAGAATGATTTAATGAATCCTGCCATAATTTTCGGCAACGAAAATTTTGGTCTAACAAATTACATATTCTGAATGCTAATAGTAATGGCAATAGTGGTTGTTACTATTTTGGTAGTCGGCAGAAAGTTGACTCTTATTCCAAAAAGCAAATTCTTAAATATGGTTGAATATGGCTATGAGTTTGTCCGTAATGACATGGGTAAAAACAGTGTTGGACATGGCTATAAGCGCCACGTTCCATTTTTAGCTACATTGTTTTTCTTCATTTTGGTAGCCAACTTCGTTGGCTTAATCCCTGGTGCAAAAGCAGCAACAGGATCAATTAGTATTACCTGGGCCTTAGCAATAATTTCTTTTGTATATTTTAACTACTGGGGTGTTAAAGCAAAAGGTGGCTTAGGATACCTTAAGAGCATTGCACCTTCGGGCTTGCCAATTGTGATGGTTCCAATTATTTGGTTCTTCGAGATGCTTTCGTTATGCCTTCGTGCCCTAACATTGGCATTCCGACTTTACGGCAATATGTTTGCAGGCCACATGGTCTTGGGTATCTTTGCACTAATGACCAGCGTATTTACAACTTACGCGATACATAATGCTGAATTTCTACTGATGTTGCCATCATTTGCATGGCTACTATTCATAATACTAATGTACTGCTTAGAATGCTTAGTTGCATTCTTGCAAGCTTACGTATTTACAACGTTGTCGGCGGTATACATATCACTGGCAACAAGCGAACACTAAAGGAAGGAATTGTTGTGTGAGAGATTTTTGAAAGTGTTTTTCGAAACCCCTGCAGCGCCTAGTGATTGCAGGCGAACGCACTTTGGTATTCCGCGAAGCCGTTAAGAAAAATACTTTCAAAAATCTCTCCCTTAAAAAAATAAAGAAAGGTTTCTATAAGAGAAGGAGGAAATTATGGAGATCGCTGCAGGTTTAAAGGTTATTGGTTATGGTCTTGCTGTAATTGGACCTGGTTTAGGTATTGGTCTTGCATGTTATGGTGCATGTATGGCAACTGCTCGTCAACCAGAACTACAAGGCAGATTATTTACTAACTTTATTATCGGCGCTGCATTGGTCGAGGCATTGGCCCTTATCGGCTTTGTTTTGGCTCTAATCGCAAGCTAAGAAGAGGCAATTTTTTAGGAGTAAGTTATGGAAAGTTCAGGCATATCGGTAATTTTACCTAATATGATCGAATTTATTCCTATGCTCATTGCATTCATTATTGTTGCTATTGTCCTCTGGAAGTTTGGATGGCCAAAGTTTGAAGGTATGCTTGAGACTCGTAAAAATAAGATCGAAGAAGATCTTAAAGAGTCCGAAGCCAAAAGAGTTGAGGCTGAAAAACTTCTAGAAGAGTATAAAACAAGATTGAAGGATGCTGAAGCTCATGCAGACGAGATCTTGAAAGAGGCAAAAGCACAAGGCGTGGAGGTTGGCAAGAGTCTTCGTGAGGAAGCCAAAAAACAGGCCGACGCTGCAACAGAAAAAGCTGCTCAAACTATTGAGCAACGCAAAAAGGCAGCAGAGCATGAGATTAAAATGCAAGCTGTTGAGGTTGCCGTTACTGCAATGAGGAAGTTTTTGAGTAACGATTTATCTGATGATGAGCACAGGAAAATTATTGAGAAATATGTGAACGACGCGGGGAGTTTAAAGGCTTAATATGTTTGAAGACCGCGCGACAAGAATCAAGAAACAAAATGCTTATGCAAAAAGCATTCTTGCTAACGCCATGCGTATTGGCGGAATAGATGAAGCTTTGCGTGTTCGCGATGATTTAGAAAGTGTTTTGTATGCTGCTATGGGAAATGCTGAGTTAAGCGAAGTTTTCACAACGCAGACCGAAGACAGACATGCTAAATCAAAGGCATTGTTAGACCACAAAAAGATTATCTCTAATGTTTTTGCTGGAGCTAGTGATGCTGTTATTGGTACATTGATTGCAATGGCCGAGAACAACGATCTTGATTTATGCGTTGGTATGTATCAAACATACAGTGACATGATGGAAGAACGTTTTAATATTGTTGTTGTTTCTGTTGTCACTGCTGTTCCTTTAGATGATCACTTGCGTGATTTGATTTCGAAAAAAGCTCAAAAGGAATTTAATAAAGAAATTGTATTACATGAACATGTGCAAAAAGACATTATAGGTGGTGTAATTCTTATGGCTAAGGGTCGCATCATTGATTGTAGTTTCTTAACAATGACCGAAAGAGCAAAAAATATACTTACTTCTATCCATAGTTATGGTGAAGAATAAAAATTGGAGATTGATATGGCAAAGGTAAACAAAGATGAATTCAAGAATCTAACAGCAGAGAGCATTGCTAAAAACTTGAAGAAAGAAATCGAAGAGATTTCTACCCGCATCATGTCGACCGAACAAGGAACCGTTGTTCAGGTTGGCGATGGTATTGCCAGGGTTTTTGGTCTTGGTGGTGCCATGATGGGCGAGCTTTTAGAATTTGTTTCTACCGATGGCGATAGCGTTTATGGCTTGGTTCAAAACCTCGAAGACGAAGAGGTTGGTGCTGTTCTTCTTGCTAACGTAACCAAAATTAAAGAAAACGACCTTGTAAAAACCACTGGTCGTGTTTTGGAAGTTCCTGTTGGCGAAGGAATGCTTGGTCGTGTTGTTGACCCATTGGGTAACCCTATTGATGGTAAGGGTCCTGTTAAGGTTAATGGTACAAGACCAATTGAATTTAAAGCTCCTGGCGTTATTGACAGAAAGCCGGTTCATGAGCCAGTTCAAACTGGTTTATTAGCTGTAGATTCGATGATTCCAATTGGTAGGGGTCAGCGTGAGTTAATCATTGGTGACCGCCAAACTGGTAAGAGTGCTATTGCAATTGATACAATCATCAATCAAAAAGACGAAGACATGATTTGTGTCTATGTTGCAATTGGTCAGAAGGCGTCTTCGGTAGCTCGAATTGCCGACACTTTGGCCAAACATGGCGCATTGGACCACACAATTATTGTTTCTGCCAGTGCTTCGGACAGTGCTCCTTTGCAATACATCGCTCCAATGGCGGGCGCTGCAATTGGCGAATACTTTATGTATAATGGTGCCGATGGCAAGCCAGCTAACGCTAAAAACCCAGGTAGACATGTTCTTTGTGTTTATGATGATTTGTCAAAGCAAGCTGTTGCTTACAGGCAGATGTCATTAACTTTGCGTCGTCCTCCTGGACGCGAGGCATATCCTGGTGATATTTTCTATTTGCATAGCCGTTTGTTAGAGCGCGCTGTTAAGCTTTCTGACGAACATGGTGCCGGAAGTCTAACTGCTCTTCCAATTATTGAGACTCAAGCAGGCGATGTTTCGGCTTATATTCCAACCAACGTTATTTCTATTACAGATGGGCAGATCTACCTTCAAACAGACTTGTTCTTCCAAGGTCAACGCCCAGCTGTTGATGTAGGAATTTCGGTATCGCGCGTTGGTGGTAATGCACAAATTAAAGCGATGAAACAAGTTGCTGGTAACCTTCGTCTTGACCTTGCATCTTACCGTGAGCTTCAAGCCTTTACACAGTTTGGTTCAGACCTTGACAAAGCAACTCAGCAACAGCTAAACCGTGGTGCACACATGACTCAATTATTAATCCAGGGAAGGTACAACCCAATTTCTGTAGACCTTCAAGCTTGCATTATTTATGCAGCTAACAAAGGTCATATTGATGACATTCCTTTGGAAGAGGTTTTGCACTACCGCGATGAGCTAATGAAATTCTTATATACAACTGGCAAAAAAGTTTTGGACAAGTTGAAGAAGGAAAAGAAATTCGATGAGAAAACCGAAGCAGAGCTAGATGTTTTGCTCAACCAGTTTGATAAGAAGTTTAAGAAAGATCTTCCAAAAGCGGAAGATACAAAGGACGAAGACGCAGAGTAAATGGCAAACCTTAAAGACATAGAACGCAGGATTGGCTCGGTAAAATCTACCAGGCAAATCACAAGCACTATGCAAATGATTGCTTCGGCGAAAGTTGCAAAGGCTGCTTCTCGCATGGAGAAATCAAGGCCATATACAGGGGCAATTTGCAAGATGTTAAGTAGTGTTGCTCAAGGTAATGCTGATGTAGAGCATCCACTTTTAAGCGTTCATGAGTCAAACAAAACAACTTTGGTAATTGTTGTTGTTTCTGATAAAGGTTTGGCTGGCGGCTTTAATTCAAATATTTTGCGTGAGCTTCAACGTATTGTTGGTGCAAACAACAAAGAAGGCAAAACCACAAAGATTATTGCTTGCGGTAAAAAGGCTCACAGTTATCTTGAATTTAGAGGAATTAAGCCAGAGAAGGAATTTCTTGGAACTTCCGACAACCCTCAATTTGAACAAGCCGAAGAAATTGGTAACTTCTGCATTGATGGCTATGGTTCTATGGATATCGACGAAGTTGTTCTTCTATACAACAAGAGTAAAAACAGCATGGAGCAAGTTGTTGAAAAGCAGCTCATTATGCCATGTAAGACAGAAGATTTGCTCAAGTTTGCAGAAGAAAATGCAAGTGTCGAAGAAAAGTCCGAAGATGGGATCTCTACCGAGATTTTGTATGAGCCAGACACAATGCAAGTTTTGCAAGGATTAATTCCTACATATATTAGAACAGTTATATTTAACGCACTTCTAGATTCAGCTGCGGGCGAACAAGTTGCAAGACGTGTTGCTATGCAAGCTGCTACCGACAACGCCGATGAAATGATGGAAAGTCTAACAAGACTTTATAACAGCGTTCGTCAAGGTGCAATTACTACAGAACTTAACGAAATTGTTGGAGGGGCCGAAGCCCTTAACAATGAGTAGTGGAGGATATTATGGTAAAGAAGAAAGTTGAAAAGAAGGAAACAAAAGGAAACGTTGGCGTTATTGTCCGTATTGTTGGCGCTGTTGTTGATGTTGAATTTGATCCAGACAAAATGCCTGCTATCTATAATGCTTTGCATGTTGAAGCAGATACTGCAGCGGGGCATATTGATGCTATTTTGGAGGTTCAAACTCACTTGAAGGGCGACATGGTACGTTGTGTTTCTATGACTTCGACCGATGGTTTGGTAAGAGGCTTAAAAGTTGTGGATACTGGTGCCCCAATCCAGATGCCTGTAGGGGATGATACCCTAGGTCGCATTTGGAATGTATTGGGTGAGCCAGTTGATGGAAAGCCTATGCCAAAGATCAAGGAAACTTATCCTATTCACCATGAGCCTCCTTCATATGAAACCCTAACTACCGAGACAGAAATCTTCGAGACCGGCATTAAGGTTATTGACCTTGTTGAGCCATACGTAAAAGGTGGTAAGACTGGTCTTTTCGGCGGTGCTGGTGTTGGTAAGACAGTTTGTATTCAAGAGTTAATTAACAACCTTGCTCAAGAGCATGGTGGTACTTCGGTATTTACCGGTATTGGTGAACGCACCCGTGAGGGTACAGACCTTTTCTTGGAGATGACCGAGAGTGGTGTTATTGATAAAACATGTCTTGTTTATGGTCAGATGAATGAGCCACCGGGAGCTCGTCTTCGCGTTGGTTTGGCTGGTCTTACTCAAGCTGAGTATTTCCGTGATAAAGGTCAAGATGTATTGTTGTTTATCGATAATATCTTTAGATTTACCCAAGCAGGTTCTGAGGTAAGTGCTCTTCTTGGTCGTATGCCTTCTGCTGTAGGTTACCAACCAACTTTGGCTACAGAAATGGGTGACATTCAAGAGCGCATTACTTCAACAGATGTTGGATCCATTACGTCTGTACAAGCTGTATATGTTCCTGCTGACGATTTAACAGACCCTGCACCTGCAACTACATTTACTCACTTGGACGCAAAGACTGTTTTGTCACGTAGTATTGCAGAGCTTGGTATTTATCCTGCTGTAGACCCATTGGAGAGTTCATCAACTGCTCTTGACCCAGAGATTGTTGGCGACGAGCACTACCGTGTTGCAACTGGTGTTCAAGAGATTTTGCAATCGTACAAAAACTTGCAAGACATCATCGCAATTTTGGGTATGGATGAACTAAGTGAAGAGCAAAAGCTAACTGTTAACCGTGCTCGTAAAATTCAAAAGTTCTTAGGTCAGCCTTTCCATGTTGCTGAGGTATTTACTGGTAACCCAGGCAAGTATGTAAAGGTCGAAGACACAGTCCGTTCCTTCGGAGAGATTTTGGATGGTAAATGTGACCACATCCCAGAGCAATGCTTCGTTTACAAGGGAGCTATTGAGGATGTTTATGAGGCCTATGAGCAAATGAAAAAAGAGGAAAAGAAATAAATGGCACGTTTGAGCGTAGAAATAGTTACTCCTTCGGATAAAGTTTTTACTGGAGATGCCTATATGGTAAGCGTCCCTGGAATTAATGGTTCTATGGGATTTTTGCCAGGACATGTTGGTCTTGTTACTCCTTTAGGTAAGGGCAAGGTTAACTTGTGCGATGACGAAAACATGTCTAAGGTTTCTAAGACTTTCGAGATCGAAGGGGGATACGCTCAAGTTTTTGAAGATAAGGTTCTAATTTTGGCGGAGCATGTCGAATAAGATTTCCACACAAAAGCAGTGGAACGAATGAGCAATTAAACTTCAATCTTTAGCTCAAGCAGGGCTTTATTACACTAAAAATGAATTTGAACGCGAGCGTTACCGTGAGATTCGCAAGATTGCTTGTGAGATTTTGGCTGCACATTCTTGTGTGGATATAGATGAAGTTCAAGAATATTTCACTTGCGAAACTGGGTATCAAACTCCAAAGATTGATAGCCGCTCTGTTGTTTTTAAAGATGACAAGTTGTTAATGGTTCAAGAAAGCAATGGGCTTTGGACTGTTCCTGGTGGATGGATTGATATTGATAAGCGTCTTAGTCAAAATTTGGTTAAGGAAGCAAAAGAAGAAGCCGGGGCAGATGTTGAGCCTAAATTTGTTATTGCAATTAATGATTGGAAATATCATATTGGTAAGAAGTTTGAGTATTTGCCATTCCAAATTGTAAAGATTTTTGTAATGTGTGAGTTTAAGACGATGGATTTCAAGCCAAATTCCGAGACATTGCAAGCTGATTTTTTCGATAAGAATAATTTGCCAAAGATTGCCGAAGGCAAAAACAGCAAAGATCAAATTGAACTTTGCTTTAAAGCTCACGAGGCAGTTAAATCTGGCAAGCATTGGGATACTGTTTTTGATTAGGGGATTATATGTTTTCGTTACTCGCAAGTATTGCATTGTTAATTGTTGGATATTTTACTTACGGCAGGTTTGTCGAGAAAGTTTTTATGCCAGATGACAGAAAAACTCCAGCATATACCGAAGCCGATGGTGTAGACTTTGTTCCACTTAAACTTTGGAAGTCTTATCTTATTCAGCTTTTAAATATAGCAGGTACAGGCCCTATCTTCGGAGCATTGATGGGTGCTGTTTTTGGACCTGTAGTATTTTTATGAATTGTATTTGGCTGCATTTTGGGTGGAGCCGTTCACGATTACATGACCGGAATGATTTCTGAGAGAAATAAAGGTGCGTCAATCGCGGAGCTTTCGGGGATTTATCTTGGCCCTGTTATTAAATGGATCATGCGTTTCTTTAGCGTGCTTTTGCTTGTTTTGGTTGGTGCTGTATTTGTAACCAGTCCTGCTGCGCTTTTGGCAATTTTGACTCCTGATGTTTTGGATGAGACTTTTTGGATTGCAGTTATTGTTATTTATTACTTTTGCGCAACTCTAATTCCTATTGATAAACTTATTGGTCATTTGTATCCATTTTTTGGAGCAGTTCTAATTTTGATGACATTGGGAATTTTGGGTGGCTCACTGGTGGAATACAACTTCGCCATTCCAGAGATCAATTTTGTAAATATGCACCCAGAAGGCCTTCCTGTATTTCCATTTATGTTTATTACTGTTGCTTGCGGCGCTATTTCTGGTTTTCATGCAACACAAAGCCCTATGATTTCGAAATGTATACAATGTGAGCATCATGGACGCAAGGTATTTTATGGAGCTATGATTAGCGAAGGCATTATTGCTCTTGCTTGGGCAGCTGCTGGCGTTGTTTTCTATGAAGGCACTGGTGGCTTGCTAGCTGCATTAAATGAAGCTGGTCAAAGTGCAACTGTATATAACATTTCTGTTGGGATGCTTGGCCCTGTTGGTGGAATTTTGGCTATTATTGGTGTTGTAGCTTGCCCCATTACCTCGGGTGACACTGCTTTTAGAAGCGCAAGGTTAATTATTGCCGAGACTTTTCATGTTCCGCAAAAAAAGGTTGATAAGCGATGCATAATTGCCATTCCTTTATTCTTAGTTGGTTTTGCATTAACGCAATTAAACTTTGATGTGCTATGGCGTTATTTTTCATGGAGCAATCAGACCCTTGCAATGCTTGCTTTACTTGTATTTACTGCGTATTTGCTCAAAAAGCACAAGAATAAGTGAGTGTCTTTAATGACCATTTTGCCTTGTGCGTTTATGGGTGCCGTAACGCTTTCATATATCTTGATGGCGCCTGAAGGTTTCCGTCTTGACGCAATAATTGCATACCCGGCAGGAATTGCTTTTGCCATTTTGATTTTATTCCTATATTTTGGAAAAATTTTGCGTGTATTTGCAATTTTACGCGGAAAGTTCAAACCAAAGAAAACCGAAGTAGTTTAGGCATTCTATGCGCTGCCTGTTATAATAGGTAGGCTATGTCAGGACAATTTATAGACAAAGTTAGAATTTTTGTAAAAGGTGGTAACGGCGGCGCTGGCTGCATGAGTTTCCGTCGTGAGTCACACGTGCCTAAAGGCGGCCCCGATGGGGGCGATGGAGGCTTCGGTGGAAGTGTAATTCTTAAAGCAGATGGCGGTAAGTCTTCGCTGATTGAATATAGATATAAACATCATTTTAAGGCCGAGCGTGGTACTCACGGCAAAGGCTCTAAGCGTCATGGTCAAAATGGTGCCGATACTATTTTGAAAGTTCCTGTTGGGACCCTTGTTCGTGAAGTCGAAGTTGAGCAAATTGGCGATGAGGAAAAATACATTACTGGTGAAGTTATTGCCGATCTCACTACAAATGGTCAAGAACTTGTTGTAAGTCAAGGTGGTACTGGTGGCCGTGGAAACACACACTTTGTAACTCCAACGCGCCGTGCCCCCGAATTTGCCGAGCTTGGTGAGCCTGTTGAGGGACGCTGGATTGAGCTTGAAATGAAACTTATGGCCGATGCTGCACTGGTTGGCATGCCAAGTGCGGGAAAGAGTTCGCTTATTGCTCGTTTGAGTGCTGCCAAGCCAAAGATTGCAGATTATCCTTTTACGACCATCACTCCAAATTTGGGTGTTGCAAAGGCTGGGGATTTGAGCTATGTTTTGGCAGATATTCCAGGGCTTATCGAAGGTGCGCATAAGGGTAAGGGGCTTGGACATGAATTTTTGCGGCACATTGAGAGAAGCGCGCTGATTGTTCACATTGTGGATATGACTGGCAGCTGGGAAGGACGCAACCCCGTAGAGGATTATAAAACTATTAATAAAGAGTTGGCTTTATACGCAAAGGATTTGAGTCTTCGTCCGCAAATTGTTGTTGCAAACAAGTGCGAGATGCCAAACACCGAAGAAGGTGTCAAGCGTTTGCAAGAGCAAGTTAACAAAGATGTTGAAGCTGCAAAAGGCACCGAAAAAGAAGGCTTGCTTGAGCCAAAACTTTTTGTGATTAGTGCTGTGACAGGCCTTGGCGTTAAAGAACTTAATATTGCTGTTGCAAATAAGGTTGCACAAATTAAGGAAGCCGCTTTGGCACAAGCCGAAGAAGAAGAGAGCTTCGATAAAGTTTGGACTCTTGATAAAAAGGCGTCTGACAAATTTGAAATTATTAAACTTTCTGGTGGCGTTTTTGAAGTTACTGGTAAAAAACCTGTTAGGGCAGTTGTTCAAACAGACATGGACAACGAAGAAGCTGTGGTATTTTTGCAGCATAGGCTTCGTCGTATGGGAGTCGAGAAAGCATTGGCAGAAGCTGGTGCCGAAGACGGAGACGAAATCCAAATTGCAGGACGCAGCTTTGAGTTTGAAAATACCGAGGCAAAAAGTTTACCTGACGAATATGGAGAACTTGATTAATGGCAACAACCAAAGAAACATTAAATGACTTTATGCGTGAGGGAACACCCGCTGCCATTGTCGAGCGCTATATTGCATTAGAGCAAATTGCCGAAGACACAGATTTCGGCCATTTGGATTCTAACGTTGTTGTGGTGGATACCGAAGCCACAGGTCTTTCATACACCAAAGATGAGCTAATTCAAATTGCTGCTGCGCGCATCACCAATGGTAAAGTTGAAGATTGGTACGTTACCTTCGTTGATCCTGGGCAAGAAATCTCCGAAGATATAGAACATCTCACGCATATCTCAAACGATGATGTAGCAGGTGCTCCAAGCCCAGATGAGGCTTTGCGAGGTTTGGTAGAATTTGCTGGCGATGCCGTTATGCTTGCGCACAATGCTTCTTTTGACAAAACATTTTTGACGAAGCATGCCGCAGGTTACCCTTTGCTCGAAAACATTTGGGTGGATAGTCTTGACTTGGTTCGCATTGCATTTCCGCGACTAACTTCGCATAGGTTAATTGATTTGTCCAAGGCTTTTGGTATTGTGGAGAGCACCCACCGTGCCGATGACGATGTTGCCACAACATGTTTGGTTTACAGGCTTGTTTTGTCTGCCATTACTCAAATGCCTCTTAACTTGGTTAAGGTTATTGCTGGTTTGGCCCCTACAGAAATGTGGCCAACTGGCTATGTTTTTAAAGAGATGCTTAGCATATTGCCTCAAATTGAGGCCGAAGGCGAGGGCAGCGATGATGATTTCATCGTTCCAAGCGAGATAATGGACGAAGACCTTTTTGAAAAAGAAAAATCAAAGGTAAATACTTTTTCGATGCTTCGCACAATGCGAAACGAACGCTTCCAAAACCTACCTAGCCAGGTTAAATATGATATTGCATTAGATGATGACGACATTACTCCGGGTTCTGAAAATGGTCCAATTAAGGCTGCGGATGCTATGCAATTCCCACAGGTTGAAGATATCCAAGCGGAATTTAAGAAATCGGGCATGCTTGGAAAGATTTACCCAGATTTTGAAGAACGCGAAGAGCAAATTCAAATGTCTGCTGAAGTTTTGTCTGCCTTTAGAGATTCGCAAAACCTTACAATTGAAGCGGGTACTGGCGTGGGGAAGAGCATGGCATACCTAATTCCTGCAATTCGCATGGCCAAGGAAAATGAAATTACTGTTGGTGTTGCGACCAAAACAAATTCGCTTCTTGACCAGTTGATCTATCATGAACTTCCTTCCTTGAAAAATGAAATTGATGGCCTTGTTTATGCTTCGCTAAAAGGCGCAAAGCACTATATTTGTCTTCGTAAGGCTGCATATCTTGCTGGAGGCAAGGCAAGAAAGATTAAGTTTAAAGACGAAGAGTTTTGCAACGCGGCTAGCATCGCAGGACTCATTTCATACATCGAGCAAACTGCCTATGACGATTGTGATGGCTTAAAGATTAATGGTCGTGCGCTTCCAAACCCGGCTTACACTTGCGGAAGTCACGAGTGCTTGCGCAATAAATGCCCCTTTTATCATAATGGCTGCTTTGTTCATGGCGCGCGTCGTATGGCTAAAAATGCCGATGTTGTGGTTACAAATCACAGCATGCTATTTTGTGATATCAAGGCTAACAATGGGCTTTTGCCACCAATTAAATATTGGATCATTGACGAGGCTCATGGCACCGAAGCCGAGGCTCGCCGTGCTTTTTCGGCAAATGTTTTGGCTTCTACTTTACTAGACTTTTCAAAAGGGCTCGACAGCGAAACTGCCAAGTTTAATGTTTTTGAGCGTGCTGCTCGCAATGTTAATACCGAAGAGATGGATGACAAAGGCACAATTTATGGCCTTATTAACAAAGCAAAGAGCGCTGGAAAAGAATTTGGTAGACATAGCGCACTTTATGCGAACAATATTTGCGAGCTTTTAGATTTCAGTGAGAAAAATTACAATGGCTATGAATTCTCGACTGTTTGGATTAATAAAGAAATTCGCGAAAGCGAACAATTCAACAAACTTTATAAGATTGCTAACGAATGAAACAAGGCTGCCGAGGATTTAATTACGGCTTGTAACAAACTTCTTGCATATTTGGATGACTATAAATCTTGCGCGATAACATCGCGTGAGGTGAGCGCCTTCGTCTTCGATGTTAAAGAGATTATTAACGCTACCGATGTGATTTTCCTTAACAACAATGATCAATATGTGTATTCGGCAAACATGAATACTAAAAAAACTGTCAAGAATGATAAGATTTCAGCCGAGCTTTATTCTGTTTCGGATGTCCTTAACGAACGTTTATATGGCCAGTGTAAGAGCATAATTTTCACATCAGCTACACTTGCTACGGGGGATAGTTTTAAGTCCTTTAAGGATGCAATTGGTCTTCCGACTGACACCCGTGAATGTCAACTTTCAAGTAGTTTTGACTATGATAAAAACATGACAATTTATGTTGCGAATGATATGCCGGCCAACCCCAACGCGCCGGAATACACAGATAGACTTGCACAGTTTTTGTCTGATATTCACATTGCTGGCGATGGCTCAATTTTGTCGCTCTTTACAAATAGACGTCAAATGGAACGTGCTTTTGAAGTTGTAAGCGAAGACATCAAACCGCACGGCCTTCGTTTGCTTATGCAAAAGTGAGGACTTTCGGTCAAGGGTGTTAAGGATGAGTTTTTAAACAACGAAAAACTTTCGCTTTTTGCTTTGAAGAGTTTTTGGGAGGGCTTTGATGCGCCAGGATCTACACTCAAAAGCGTTGTAATTTGCAAGCTTCCTTTCACACGTGTGGACGATCCGCTTAACTTGGAACGCCGCGCCCGTGAAGATAATGCTTGATTTAAATACACATTGCCTGCTTCTGTAATTGAGACCAAACAGGCAGTTGGAAGGCTTATTCGTAAGGCCGATGACAAGGGCTATATCGTCTTTGCAGACAGCCGCCTGGTTCAAAAAACTTACGGTGAATTGTTCTTGCGCAGTATGCCTTCGCAAAATATTAAAATAATGGGCTGCAATGAGATAGTTGATGACATTAGCAAGTTGGATATTTAATGGCTAAAAAGAAACAACAACACGAAAATAAAGAAAACGTTGATCATTCTCAACATGGCGCGTCTCACTTAACCAGTGATAAATCTGAGTCTTTTAAAGAAGTCAGCTTTAACGTTTTGGAGAATGCTGTTGAGCGACGTAACTCTTTGTTTGGCTACAAGAGCCGTGACTTCCGCAACCGTGCTGTAATTTCGAGCGATGAAATGCTTCCTGGAAAGACTCGCGTCCGAAGCATCGGAAAGTTATCTGTTGTTGTTTTAACTATCATTTTGTGCCTCTCACTTATTGCTGGTGTGCTGGTATTTTTAAACAATAATGGCTTCTTTACAAAGGTTAAACACAGCACTCCACTTAAAGAAGCAATTGTACAAATTGGCGATTATGACTACCAAATCATGCAGCTAAATGCATTTTTGCAAACTACAATCAACAGCAATAAGATTAGGCAATATGACATCAACAAACAAGATTACGATGAAGTAAAAGATGGTCTAAACGATATTTCAAACAACATTACAGACATTAAAAAAACACTTGACCCACAAAGCGAAGACTATATTATGGCTGGCTATGCTCAACAAACAATTGAAGCGCGCCTTATGATGATTGACACGGGTCTTAAAATTTATGACAGCCTAACAAAGAGTGTTGCAATTATTGGCGAAACCGAAGCAATGTGAAACAATGTATTAAAAGCAGATGCAGCTTTGAAAGAATCTGACAATTTGGTTCAATCTAATTCATTGGACAACTTTGCCATCGCTAAGCAAAATAGCGAAAATGCCGTTCAACTACTTAGTGATGCTTCAAAACAAATTAAAGACTTGCAATCAAAAGCAACTGACTTCGATTTTAAAGTTTATAGCAACTACATTACTGCCCGTTATGACTCTGCTGTTGTTTCTGTACAAGCATGTCAGGCTTTGCTGGACCAAAACTTGGATCAAATTAGTTCCTTAAACGTTCAATATATAGAAAAATCTAACAAGGCATCTGATATTGCAATGAATATGTCAACCACCCCTGTGCAGGTACTTCGTACCGATTATGACCTAAAAACCCGTCCATTAATTGAGGAATTTAAGGCTGCAAGAAAAAATGCTGCCGATAACGATTTTGCCCTTCGAAATTTCTTGATTAGCGACTAATTAATTAGCTTTATATCTGCTAAATCCTGTATAATCGCATCTATATTATGCAACCCATAATACATGCTATTTTTTAAATTTTTTGAAAGGTAAATTATGAGCTCAATGATTGACGACATTAGTCATTTATCACGTGAAATTGGCGCGCGCCCTGCAGGTACCGAAGAAGAGCGTCTAGCTGCAATGTACATTGCAGAAAACATGCAAAAGCGAAGTGCCCTTCCATTCGATATCGAGGATTTCGAAGGCGCCAAGGGAAGCAAAAGAGTAATTAATATTTTATCTATTGTTTCTGCAATCTTATTGTTCTTATCTGTTTTACTTCCAGTTGTTAGTGTTCCTGCTTTAATCATTTGTTTGGTTATTGCTGTTATTGTTGTTATGGAATATTTGGGTAGGCCAATTGTTTCAAACTTTTTCCGTTATGGAATTAGTCAAAATGTTGTTTCGAAATATGTTCCTGCTTATTCATCAGAGAACTCTCAAAGCCAGCGCAAGCGTAAGGTTGTTTTTGTTTCTCATTATGATAGTGGCAGGTCAGTGCCAGAAAGTGGCGATTCATTTTTCAAGCTAGCATACATGTCAAACATCGCAGCATTATTTGCAGATTGCTTGATTGTTGTATTTTTGGCTATCAAAGCATTCGCATTTCCAGAGACATCTGGCGTCGTAACTTTGGTTTGCGTCATTGTTTCTTTGATTTTGGCAATCGTTTGCATTTTGCCTTCGCTAGTTGATTTTTATAAATCAAAGCTTTTGTACAACGAAGGTGCAAACTGCAATGCTTCAGGTAATGCTGTATTAATTGAAATTGCAAGACAGCTAGGTACTGGAGCATATGCAACAGATGAAGACTTCTCTCAAGATAAACCTAGGCCTGTTGTTCATGGTAAAGATGCTGCTGCAGAAGCAGATGTTATTCCAGCAGGTGCAAACTTAAATTACGAAGTTCCAAAAGCCTCCTCTAAAGAAGAAAAACCTGCCGAAGAGAAAAAAGATGCTTTGGCTGAAAAAGAGCAAAGTCTTGAGGATGCTAAAGCCGCAGTTGCTGCATTCACAGCACCTCGTAAGCCTCGTGCCCAATTTGATGAAGAGGGCAATGTTATTGACGAGGGCATTAAGACTTCGGAGGAAAGTACTGAACTTCAAAACGTAACTATTGATGATGCTTCTGCTCAAAGGACCGAAGCAAGTGCCGAGACAACTTCTTCGATTCCTGCATACAAAACCGAGAAAAAGGGAAGTGGTGATGTTCCTGATTGGTTTAAATCGGCACAGAGCAAAGCTAAGAAAAATGATAGAGAAAACGAAGACCAAAAAGCTGAAAAGCGCTCTAAGTTTGCTCATACTATGGATGTTATGGCAGAAAAGCAAGAGAAAGAAGAGCAAAAGAAGAAGGACGAAGAAGAGAAAAAACGTGCTGAGCTTCGTGCGCAAATTGAGGCTGCAAACAAGGCTGCTGAAGAAGAGCGTCAAAAGAAGATGGCTGATAAAAAGACTTTCTATCGTTCCGAAGAAGACAAAGAAAACACAACTGGTATGCCAGCTGTAGAAGAGAAAAAGGAAGAGAAGAAAGAAGAAGTCAGCTTGGAAGATAGCTTCAAGCAAAGTTTTGTTCAAAAAACTGAAAAGAATGACGAAGAAAAGAAAGTTGAGGACAAGAAGGAAGAGGAATTGAAGCCTGAGGATTCTGGTCAAATCAATCTTGACGAGATGAGGCAATATGCTCCATTAGATGACCAAGATTTCATCAGCTCAAATGAGATGCCACAAAATGAGGCCTTAAAAGAACTTCCAGAAGTATTTACTGATGAAGAAAATATTGAGGAAAATCCAGAATATGCAAAGGCATTGCAAGAAGACGATGCCAAAGAGGCCAAGGTTGATGATGGTTCTGTCGAGAAGGGCAAGTTTGGAACTGGTTCATTTGCTGCTGTCTCCGAAGCCGAGGGCGTAGCTGGTGCAACTGGTACATTTGCTCCTGTTCAAGAAGAGCTTATTGAGGATGCTAGCCGTTCTGGTGAGATTGCTAGCAAGGAAGAAATGGTTATTGCAGATGCAGACGATTCTGTTTACAACGAAGGCGAATTTACAGACACCGGTGCTTTTGCTGGTAAGGGATATGTAAATATGCCTGATGAAAAACGTAAAGGTCTATTCGGAAGGTTTAAAAAGGATAAAGGCGCCGGAAGACATGCAAGTGAAGGCGATGGATTTATTGATAGTACAAGCAATAAAGGCGATAAGTTTATTGACGAAGCAGATTGGGAAGGTGGTGCTTTCGCTAACATTGGCAATAAGTTTAAGAGGAATAAGAAGGACGATGTTAACGAGCTTGATGGTGAGTTTGTAGATGAAGTACAGGATGCTCCTCAAGATTTCGAAGAACAAGAAATTCTTAAGGCCGATCCAAATGCACCCATTACCAGCGACCAGAATCATATCAACTCTATGGTTGACCCTGTCCCAGACTTCGATAAACAAATCCAAGAGTTCCACAATGCTTCTATCAACATGGAAGTTTGGATGGTTGCACTTGGTTCCGAGATTGACGAGAACGCTGGAATTAAAGCATTTTTGATGGAGCATGCACAAGAACTTCGTGGTGCAATTATTATTGATATTGAAGGCCTTGGTGCTGGTGAACTAAGTCTTGTAAACTCCGAAGGCTTAGTCCGCAAGTCTCAAACAAGTTCAAGAATGAAACGCTACGTTCGTTCTGCTGCTAATAAGTTGGGCGTTGTTGTTCCAAGTGTTGACTTACCTTGGGGTGAAAGTAGCGCTGCTTATGCAAGCAAGCTTGGTTATAAGACGCTTCGTCTTGTTGGTATGGATGGATCAAAACCAGCATATTACATGTCAAAAGATGATGTTGTTGAAAACATTGATGAAGGCAAATTGCAAAGCAATGTTAAATACTTACTTCAATTAATTCAAAGTATTTAATTTTTTCGAAGACTTTCGATAATAAATGTTTGAAAATGAAGGGTACTGTTTGAAGTGCTCTTCATTTGTTTTTCACAGTCCAAAGCTTTTTCTAAGATGTCAACCAGTTCATCTTGCGTGAAGTTTCGTGACCATGCATAGTGGTTTTTAACCCTTCAGGACTCATAACCAAGTATTTGGCTGATTGCATTTTGAGTTGCGCCTTCGCCTAAATCGTGAACTGCTATTAACTCTTTAACCATTCTGCAGGTTTGAGGTAAAAGCTGGTATTCTGTGCCTTCGGGCATTTCTTTGAATAGGGTCAAGCATGTGTTTAAATCGCGAGCTGCAAATGCATTCGTAAAGTCCCAAGGTTTAACTTCTGCAGTCTTTTTAACCTCTTGCATGATTTGAATTTTGCTAATGTCAGCGCCACCGTTTGAAAGCAGTAGCTTTTGAATTTCTGCGTCAAGTTTAAGTGTGTCTTCGCCGACATATTCAACAAGAAGTTTGGCAGCGTCCAAACCTATGGAGCCTCCGTGGCTTCGGGCTACTTTATTTAGAGTCTCTGCAACTTGATATTTTTTTGGAGCAGTGCAATCGATGATGGAAGTGTTGCTAATTTTTTGCGCAGCTTTATAAAGGCGAGTAGATTTAGCAAGCTTTGAACAAATTAGCGTAAGCACCGTTGAGTTGTTTGGCTTTTCAAGATATTCGATGATTCTTTCTGTGTCATCCTTGCGAAGTTTGTCGGCATTTCTAACAATTACGCTACGCTTTTCGCTAGCAAATGGCATTTGCATACATGCAGCAACAATATCTGTCCCTACTGCTGTTTGCCCATCAAAACTGCTGGAATTTAGACTCATATCGCCATATTCTTCCAAGCGTTTCTCAAGCCTATCTAAAACAGTATTGGCTTTAAGCTTATCGGTGCCGATCAAGACATAGACACAAAGTAAATCATTTTGTAGTTTATTGGCCATGCGAGCATTTTAGCATAGATATTATTTATCTGTCTTGATTTCTATTTTGCTTCCAACGAAACTACAAGTTATGCTTCCATTTTTATCAGTCCGATAAATTATCGAGCCAATTTTTTCAAGAAGCTGAATAGTTTTTGCGTTGGGGTGGCCGTAGCGGTTCTTTGCGCCCACACTTATAAGGCTAATTTTTGGACTCATAGCACGTGCAGATTTTTCTTCTAAGGCGTTTGCACTACCGTGATGCCCGCATTTATAAATGTCTAACTTAGGTATTCTCTTTTTGCTTATCATGGTGCTAACTTCATCTTTTTCGGCATCTCCACAAAGCAATGCACGTCCTTCAATTTCGCCGTCGTTACCGACATCAACACTTGCCATCACACAAAGGCTGTCGCAATTACCGCCGTTGTCTTTATAAGCATCCGGCCAAATTACATTTAGTTCAATTTCCCCGAAGCTGATCTTGTCACCAACTTTTAGTTTTTGAATTTTATCTGTGCTTACAATCTTTTTAATTTGGTTCATTAGCTTTTGGCAATTTCCATCCGTGCAATTTGGCAAATCCTTCGCCACGTATACTTTTGAAACATCAACAAGTTGTTCAATTACATCTAAAGATCCACAATGGTCATCATCGGGGTGGGTGATCAAAACTCCATCTAGGTGGCTAATTCCTTGCTCGGCCAACCTTGCTTTCAGCATGTTGTCTTGGTTGCCTGTGTCAATCATGAAGTTTTGGCCTTTGCTTCGTAGTAAAATAGAGTCGCCCTGACCAATATCCAACATCACAAGTTGAGTGGCACCTAACTTCGGTGCAAAAACTATCACAACAACAATTAAAAGCACCGAAGCCACAGCCACACCTCATTTAAATTTCTTCGGCAATATTCATTTTTTGATTCGCCTTTCTTTTGGCCAAAGGAAATAAACAATTGTGCAAAGGCCAAGTGTTAGAGCAATGGCAAAATAGATGTTCATTGTTGCAGGGATGCTTGCATATGGAATTTTGGAGATGATCTGCGTTATTCAACACATGACTTGAGACACGCAATATGCCAAAAACATCAATCCTTTGCTTATCCAGGGCAAAAGCCCTCCAAATATTGAGGCAAAGACGCTTACCACCAAGCCTCCGCCACACAAGATTGTAAAAATTGGTGTACATATTATGTTGGACACTGGCGAGATTATTGGAAATTGGTTAAATATTGAAATTGATAATGGTTGGCTGCATAAATTAGCGGCAAAGGTAAGGGCGACGGCGCTTCGGACTCATTCTGGACATTTTGGTATTGGCTTAGCTATCAAATATTCAAACAATCCAGAAAAGATTATGATGCCCAAGGTTGATCCTGCCGAAAGTGCAAAGGACACACTCACTGAAGTGCTGGCATCTATACTTATCAAGATTATTATGCAAATCCCAAGCGCGTTTAGTGGCGCAGGCCGGCGTTTGCTAAAGAATGAAAAGAGAGCAATGTATGCCATAAAAGCTGCTCTAAGTGCAGATATTGGTATGGCTGCACATATTAAATAAGCCAGTATAAATATGCTTTGGACTACGATAATAAGCCATCGTTTCATCCTTAATTTTTTTAGAAGAATTAACAAGATTGCCGTTACTAAAGATAAGTGAGCACCAGACACTGCAACCAAATGAGCCAAGCCATCTATTTTAAAGTTGTCATATAGCTCTCCGGAATTTAGGTCGATGCGTTGCCCACAAATAATTGCGTTTAATAATTGTTCGGCAGGTGAGGTGTCTTCGGAGTTTGATCAATCGTAGCTTCTTATTGTTTCTATTAGATGATTCCTATACATATATACAAGACCCAAGGGGTCATGCCTTGCAAGTTTTTCTGCATTGCTTGCACGCGCATTTGCACAAATTCCATTTTGCCAATAGTTGCTTATTTGAGTGTCCCCAGCCTTGCTAAACTTCACGTTGGCTTTAATTATGTCTCCTGCATGGACTTCTTCAAAATCTTCGGGGAGCTGGAGCTTCACCTTATAATTAGTATTGAGTATTTTGGCCTCACAGCTGTTGTAATATGTTCCAACTTTTTGGTCTTCTTCGGCACTAAAGCTAAAGTTTCCTGCTTCCATTTTTAATATGCTTTGAGTATTGTTGTCCAGGTTGTTAGCTGAGATTAGCGAAACCGCAACCCCCAGACAAATTATCATAAGAGCAAACATCGCAAAGTAATGCTTCCTTCATATATATAAAACCAGAAGTAAAATGGCTATTGTCAAAAACAATGTAATTATTATTCATACAATATTGTTTTTGATTCACTCATTAGAAATAATGATTTGGCCGTTG